>JBBRVT010000205.1:0-7959 GCA_038246615.1 Burkholderiales bacterium | reverse complement strand
GCGTGGTGACCAGCGGGTAGAGGCAGGTGCCGCTGAGGTTGACGCAGTTGCCCGCCGGTGCGGCGATGGCGATCTGCGGGCCCAGGTTGGAATAACCCACCTTGGTGCCCGCATGGCGCACACCGGCCACCGCCAGCGCGCCGGGGCAGTTGGCCGGCTCGTTGACCGCCCGGCCGGCGTCGTTGCCGGAGGCCACCACCACGACCACGCCAGCGGCGTTGAGTTCGGCGATGGCGTCGCGGTAGGCGGGGCTGCAGGTGCCCGACGAGCCCAGGCTCAGGTTGAGCACCCGCGCGGGGTGCGGGTTGCAGGTGGGCGACACGGCGGACGTGCTTCTGCAACCGACCGCATTGGGCAGGCCGGCGGCCCAGCGCATGCCGGCAATGATGTCGTCGTCGAAGCCGCCGCAGCGGCCCAGCACCCGCACCGGCAGCACCATGGTGTTGCGGCCGGTGCCGGCCATGCCGATGCCGTTGTCGGTGGCCGCGCCGATCAGGCCGGCCACCTGCGTGCCGTGCCAGCTGCTGCTGCTGGCGCCGCAGCTGTCGGCTGCGGTGCTCCAGTCGCCGGGGTCGTTGGCATCGGCGTCGCGCCCGCCGCCGTCGTTGGCGGTGCTGGTGCGGCTGACGAAGTCGTAGCCCGGCCACAGCTTGCCGGCCAGGTCAGGATGGTCGTAGAGCACCCCGGTGTCGAGCACTGCCACGGTGATGGCCGACGAGCCGGTGGTGATCGCCCACGCACCCACCGCGTTGACCGCCGACACCAGCGTGGCATCGGGCGCCCGCAGGTACCACTGGCCCGCCACCGGCGTGGTGCCCACCTGGTTGTCGGCAAACAGCGGGTCGTTCGGCAACAACGCCTGCACCGTCTTGCGGCGCACCGGCACGGCCCATTCCACATCGGGGTCGGCCGCCAGACGGGTGGCCAGGGCCCGGGCGCCGATGCCGCGGCCGCGCAGGCTCTGGGTGCGCGCACCCAGCACATGGCCGTCCTGCAGCGACAGCTGCAGCTGTTTGCCCAGGCGCTGTGCGCCCCGGCGGCTTTGCGCCAGGGCGCTGCCCTGGCGGTACTTGACGATCACACGGGCCTGGCCCTCGTCATCGACATCGGCGGAGGCCGACATCTGCGTGGCCGCCCGCTGGATGGTCTTCTCGGCCGCCGGGGCCAGCCCTGGGGCCAGCAGCAGGCCGATCACCAGCCCGCACGCCCACAGCCGCACGCTCGGCAACCCCACGATCGGCGCCCGCCGCCACCCCATCACCACCGCTCTTGCCATACAACTCCTCCAGCGCAGTCACCAGTCGCCCGGGCCCAGCCCGGCGCGCCACTGTCCGGCATGCTAGCCCGGCCAGGTGAAGTTCGATGTCTGGAACTGGGCGGGGCAGCAGCCCTGCAGCCGGCGCTGCGGGGCGGTCGGATTCACCCGATCACGCGCACCATCTCGAGCACCTTGTTCGAGTAGCCCCACTCGTTGTCGTACCAGCTCACCACCTTGACGAAGGTGCTGTCCAGCGCCAGGCCCGCATTGGCGTCGAACACGCTGGTGCAGGGCTCGCCACGGAAGTCGGTGGCCACCACCATGTCTTCGGTGTAACCCAGCACGCCCTTCATGGCGCCTTCGCTCTGAGCCTTCATCTCGGCGCAGATCTCTGCGTAGCTGGCTTCACTGCTCAGCTCGACGGTCAGGTCGACCACGCTGACGTCGCTGGTGGGCACGCGGAAGGCCATGCCGGTGAGCTTCTTGTTCAGCGCGGGGATCACGATGCCCACCGCCTTGGCGGCACCGGTGCTGCTGGGGATGATGTTCTCCAGGATGCCGCGGCCGCCGCGCCAGTCCTTGTTGCTGGGGCCGTCCACCGTTTTCTGGGTGGCGGTGGTGGCGTGCACCGTGGTCATCAGGCCGCGCTTGATGCCCCACTTGTCGTTCAGCACCTTGGCCAACGGCGCCAGGCAATTGGTGGTGCAGCTGGCGTTGCTGACGATGGCCTGGCCGGCGTAGCTGGTGTGGTTCACGCCGAAGACGAACATCGGCGTGTCGTCCTTGCTGGGCGCGCTGAAGATCACCTTCCTGGCGCCGGCGGCCAGGTGCTGCTCGCCCGCTTCCTTGGTGAGGAACAGGCCGGTGGCTTCGACCACCACATCGGCGCCCACCTCGCCCCACTTCAGCTCGGCGGGGTTCTTCACCGCAGTCAGGCGGATGCGCTTGCCGTTGACCACCAGGGTGTGGCCGTCGACGCTGACATCGCCCTTGAAGCGGCCGTGCACGCTGTCGTACTTCAGCATGTAGGCCAGGTAATCGGGTTCGAGCAGGTCATTGATGCCGACCACTTCGATGTCCGGGAAGTTCTGCACCGCCGCGCGCAACACCATGCGCCCGATGCGGCCGAAGCCGTTGATGCCGATCTGGATGGTCATGGGTGTACTCCTGTGGGGTTGAAGTCGATTTTGAGGCAGGGAACGGAAAACTGAAGTGTGTCGCCGCACACAGCGTCGCGTGATTTCTAGGGCAGGTCCGGCTGCAATGCTTCCAGCCAGTCCAGCAAGGGCCGCCGCGCCGGGTGGGCACGGGCTTCAGGCCGAACCCACCGCCCTCGAAGCGCTGTCGCGCGCTCGCCCGGCCGCCAGTGCGCGCCGCATGGCCGGCAGCCTCACTTGCCCAGCACCGTGCGCACCGTGTCGGCCAGCGCCTCGGCGGTGAGGCCGAAGTGCTTGAACAGCAGCGGTGCCGGCGCGCTCTCGCCGTAGGTGTCGATGCCCAGCACCGCAGCACAGCCGTACTTCCACCAGCCGCCGGTCACGCCGGCCTCGACGGCAATGCGCGGCAGTTTAAACGGCAGCACGCTGGCCTTGTAGGCCGTGCTCTGGCGGTCGAACACGCTGGTGCTGGGCATGCTGACCACCCGCACCGCAATCTTCAGCCGGGCCAGCGCGGTCTGCGCATGCAGCGCCAGTTGCAGCTCACTGCCGGTGGCGATGAGCACCGCCTGCGCGGCCTTCTTCAAACCCACCTCGCCCGGCTCGGCCAGCACATAGCCACCCTTGGCGATGTCGTCGAGCCCGGCCTTGGGTGCATAGGGCAGGTTCTGCCGGCTCAGCAGCAGCGCGCTGGGGCGGTGGCGGTTCTGGATGGCCACGGCCCAGGCCACGCTGGTCTCGGCGGTGTCGGCCGGGCGCCACACGTCCAGGCCGGGGATCAGCCGCAGGCTGGCGGCATGCTCCACGCTTTGATGGGTGGGGCCGTCTTCGCCGAGGCCAATGCTGTCATGGGTGAAGACGTGGATCACCCGGATTTTCATCAGCGCGGCCATGCGGATGGCGTTGCGGCTGTAGTCGCTGAAGGTGAGGAAGGTGCCGCCGTAGGGGATGAAGCCGCCGTGCAGGGCCAGCCCGTTCATGATGGCGGCCATGCCGAACTCGCGCACGCCGTAGTTGACGTGGCGTCCACCGTTCGGCGTGCCAGCCGCGTCGAAGCGCAGGCTGGGCGTGTGGCTGGTGTTGGTCAGGTTGCTGCCGGTCAGGTCGGCCGACCCGCCCAGCAGCTCTGGCAGGGCACCAGTGAAAGCCTCCAGCGCGATCTGGCTGGCCTTGCGGCTGGCGACGGTCTGAGCGGCGGTGTGGGCGGCCACGGCGGCATCCACTGCGGCCTGGGCAAAGCCGGCGGGCAGGTCGCCGCTCATGCGGCGGGCCAGTTCGGCTGCCAGCGCCGGGTGCTTGGCCTTGTACTTCTCGAAGGACTTGACCCACTTCGATTCAGCCGCGTCACCGGCGCGTCTGGCGTCCCAGGCGGCGTAGGCGGCCTCGGGGACCACGAAGGGCTCGCTGGCCCAGCCGATGGCCGCGCGGGTGAGCTTGATCTCGTCGGCGCCCAAAGCCTCGCCATGGGCCTTGGCGGTGCCGGCGCGGTTGGGCGAGCCTTTGCCGATGGTGGTCTTGCAGATGATCAGCGTGGGCTTGTCGGTGCTGGCCCTGGCCTGGGCGATGGCGGCGTCCACCGCGTCCACGTCATGGCCGTCGAGCGGGCCGACCACGTTCCACTGGTAGGCCTGGAAGCGCCCGGCCGCGTCGTCCACGTACCAGGGCACCACCTGGCCGTCGATGCTGATGCCGTTGTCGTCGTACAGCGCCACCAGCTTGTTCAGCTTCCAGGCGCCTGCCAGGGCGCAGGCCTCGTGGCTGATGCCCTCCATCAGGCAGCCGTCGCCCATGAAGGCATAGGTGCGGTGGTCGACCACGGTGTGGCCGGGGCGGTTGAACTCTGCAGCCAGCAGCTTCTCGGCCAGCGCCATGCCCACCGCATTGGCGATGCCCTGGCCCAGCGGTCCGGTGGTGGTTTCCACGCCCGGCGTCACACCCACCTCGGGATGGCCCGGGGTCATGCTGTGCAACTGGCGGAAGTTGCGCAGCTCGCTCATCGGCAGCGCGTAGCCACTGAGGTGCAGCAGCGCGTAGATCAGCATCGACCCATGGCCGTTGCTCAGCACGAAACGGTCACGGTCGGCCCAGTGCGGGTTGGTCGGGTTGTGCTTCAAGTGCCGGCCCCACAGCGCCACCGCGATCTCGGCCATGCCCATGGGCGCGCCGGGGTGGCCGGAGTTGGCCTGCTGCACCGCGTCCATCGCCAGCGCGCGGATGGCATTGGCCATCAGGCTGGACTGGCGGGCCGACTTCAGCGCGGTCGGGCTGGGCTTGTTCTGTGGAGGGGTGGTGGCCATGCGCGGCGCCGCTGCGGGCGTGGAGGGTGGGTCGGAGAACCGCAGATTTTAACGGGCGCCTGCCTGCGGCCAGCCACTCAACAGCCGCAGCGCCGGGCCGGGGCGGCGCCGTTGCGTGATCTCCCGCAAGGCGGCCAGCGCCTGCCGGCGCCAAGCTGACAACAACCGGATAAGGACGAGTGTGGTGGCGGCTGCGTTGGCGGCTGCGGTGAAGGCTGTTTCGGCGGCCAGCGGCCTACACTGCCGCCGCCATGCCCGCCCCGCACTTCGACCATCCGGCCAACCCGCCTGCCAACCTGCCAACCAACCTGCCTGCGCTGATTCTGGCCGCCGGCCGCGGTGCGCGCATGCGCCCGCTGACCGACACCTGCCCCAAGCCGCTGCTGCCGGTGGCCGGCCGGCCGATGATCGAATGGCATCTGCTGGCCCTGGCAGCGGCCGGCGTGCGGCAGGTGGTGATCAACACCGCCTGGCTGGAAGACCGGTTCCCGGCGACGCTGGGCGACGGCCGCAGCTTCGGCCTGGCGATCCACTACTCGCACGAAGGCCGTGACCACGGCGGCGCGCTGGAGACGGCCGGCGCCATCGCCAAGGCCCTGCCGCTGCTGGGCCCCTGCTTCTGGCTGGTGTCGGGCGACATCGTGGCGCCCGGCTTCGGCTTCGACGCCGCTGCGGCGCAGCGCTTTGCCGACGGCAGCGACGACGCCCACCTGTGGCTGGTGCCCAACCCCGACTTCCATGCTGCGGGCGATTTCGCGCTGGACGGCCACCGGGTGCGCCGCCCGCCGGCCGGCCAGCTGCGGCCGCTGACCTATGCCAACCTGGCTCTGGTGCGCCACAGCCTGGTGGCCGGCATCCGCGCCGGGCAGCACGCGCCGCTGGGCCCTTGCCTGTTCGCCAGCGCCGCCGCCGGCAGGCTGGGCGGTGAGTTGCTGGCCGGGGCCTGGCACAACCTGGGCACGCCGGCGCAGCTGGCGCAAGTGCAGGCCGAAGTGCTGGCCGGGATACATGCCGGGATACAGGCCGGGGCGGGGGCCGGGGTGCGGGCCGGCGCTCTCGGCGGCGTGCCGCGCCCGGGCTGACACCTGCGATCGGGCGATGCGCTATCGTGGCGCCCACCCCTGCCGCCGCCCCAAAACGCCCATGACCGGCCCCCGCAACACCCTCCACGCCTGGCCTGCACTGCTGTGTGCATCGCTGCTGGCCGTGCTGGCCGCCACCGCTGCAGCCACGCCGTCGTCCAGCGGCCGCTTCGGCTACCAGGGCCTGACGCCGGCGGTGGCGGGCCTGGACCGGGCCAAGGCCGAGGCGGCGCTGGGTGAGCCGCTGCAGGCCGAGCCGCTGCCCGCCGCGCGGGCCGCGTCGGCGGCGGCTGCCAGCCCGGGCACCTGCCACCACCGGCTGGCGCCGCAGCAGCCGGGCGTGCGCTACACCCTGAACGGCGGCCTGATCACCCGCACCGAGACCCGCGACGCCCGCTACCCCACCATCAGCGGCGTGCGGGTGGGCGACACCGTGGCCCGGGCGGAGAAGGCCTACGGCAAGCGCCTGAACAGCGCCCCGCACCCCTACTTCGCACAGGGCAGGGTGCTGACTGTGTACTCGCCCGACCGCAGGTTCGCGCTGGTGATGGAGGCCAACGACCAGGGCCGCATCATCACCCTGCGCGGCGGGCGCCTGCCCGAGGTCGGCTGGCTGGAGGGTTGCTCATGACCACGTTCGCACTGCCGGCCGCCCCCGCGCGCTGGCGCCTGGCGGTGATCGGCGCCGGCCCGGCCGGCCTGGCGCTGGCGCTGCAGGCAGCGGCCAAGCTGCCGGCGGCCGAGGTGACACTGTTCGACGCCCGGCCGGCCGACCAGGACGTGTCAGGCGACCCGCGCACCCTGGCGCTGGCGCTGGGCAGCGTGCAGCAGCTGCGCCAGCTGGGCGCCTGGCCCGAGGCCGCTGCGCGCCCGATCACCGAGGTGCTGGTGTCGCAGGCGCCGCCCACGCTGCAGCTGCCCGGCAGCCAGGCCACCGTGCAGCTGCGCGCCGCCGACGAAGGCGTGGAGATGCTGGGCGCGGTGCTGAGCTACGGCGCCCTGGTCAGCTGCCTGCAGCAGGCCTGGCAGGCGGCCGAGCACGCCGCGCCACAGCGCCTGCACAGCCGCTTCGGCCAACCGGTGGCCGATGTGCGCAACCTGGGCCTGTCCGGCCCCGGCGGCGGGGCGGGTGGCGTGGAAGTGGACGCCGGCATCGCCGAGACGTTCGACCTGGCGGTGGTGGCCGAGGGCGGCGTGTTTGCCGACCAGGCGCGCAAGGCGATCACCCGCGACTATGGCCAGACGGCCTGGGTGGGCACCGCCATGCTGGACGGCGCCACGCCCGGCCTGGCGGTGGAGCGCTTCACCCGCCAGGGCCCGCTGGCCCTGCTGCCGCTGGCACCCGCCGCCGACGGCCGGGCCCGTGCTGCCATGGTGTGGTGCGTGGCCAGCGCCGACGACCCGGTGGCCGCGCTGAGCGAGGCGCAGCGCATCGCCGTGCTCAACACCCTGCTGCCGCAAGCCGCCGGCACGGTGGTGGCGCTGTCGCCGTTGAAGCAGTTTGCGCTGGGGCTGAACGCCGAACGCACGCTGACCGACGGCGCCATCGTGCGCATCGGCAACGCGGCGCAGACGCTGCACCCGGTGGCCGGCCAGGGGCTGAACCTGGGCCTGCGCGACGCCGCCGCCCTGGTGCAGGCACTGCGCCATGCCAGCCCGGACGAGCTGCCGGCCCTGCTGCGCCGGCTGGAATGGCAGCGCGGCCCGGACCGCTGGAGCATGATCGCCGCCACCGATTTCCTGGCCCGCAGCTTCACCTGGCGCTGGCCGGGCCTGCCGGCCGCGCGCGGCCTGGGCCTGGCGCTGCTGCAGGCGGTGCCGCCGCTGAAGTCGGCGCTGGCGCGGCAGATGATGTTCGGCCGGCGCTAGGAGCCTGGCGGACTTGGGGCCGCGATAGCGTGACTCGGCCCCCGCGCGGACAGTTCTTGCCGGTTTTGCAGCCCCATTGCCCAGCTTTGGGGCAATAAGATGGTGTGATATGGACCGCTGCGGTCGATTCGCAGCCGACGCTCCCCAAGTCCGATAGGCTCCTAGAAGCGCCCCCAGACCTGCTGCTGCGCGTCAGGCCCCCCGAGGCAGAATGAGGAAACCTGGGGCGGCCCGGCGGTTCATCATCAGGCAGCAGAAGCCTTACGGCTGTCTACAGCACGGGCGAGATCGATGGC
>JBBRVT010000204.1:0-8076 GCA_038246615.1 Burkholderiales bacterium | reverse complement strand
TGAGTTGCCCGCCCGCGCGCCGGGCGATGCCGAGCGCGCCGCCTTCAACGCCGGCACCGCCGACGCGCTGCCGGTGTGCGACGCAGCCGTGCTGCACAACGTCTGCCGCGACCCGGCGGTGGTGCAGGCCAGCGCGTCGATTGCCGGCACGGCCTGGTTCGACGCGGGCCCGTCGCTGCGGGTGCTGGACGCCGGCGACCGCCGCCTGCCTGGCTGGACGGTGGAGATCCTCGACGCCGGCGGCGCCGTGGTGGCCACCACCACCACGGCGGCCGACGGCACATGGCAGCTGGCCGGCCTGCTGCCCGGCGTGCCGCTGCAGGTGCGCTACCGCCACCCGGAAACCGGCGTGGCCTTCGGCTACCCGGTCAATGGCGACACCGGGCCCGGCACATCCGGCGCCGGCTGCGATGCCGACGCCGCTGCCAAGGGCATTGCCAGCAGCTGCGCCCACGCCAGCGGCCAGCCGGTGCTGGACGTGGTGCTGGCCCCCGGCCGGCTGCTCGCGCAGCAGAGCCTGCCGCTGGGCGTGGACCCGAGCGGCGTGCTGTACGACGCAGGCACCCGCACGCCGGTGGGCGGCGGCACGGTGACACTGGTGCCCACCCCGGGCACGGTGTGCACCGGCTGGGACCCACGCACCCAGGTGGCCGGCGCCACCATGGGCGGCTACACCATCAACGGCAATGCCATCTCGATGCCGGTGGGCAGCGACGGCATCTACCAGTTCCTGTTCCTGGCGAATGCGCCGGGCCGCTGCAGCTTCACCATCGGCGTCACACCGCCGGGCGGGTTCACCGCACCATCGGCGCTGATCCCGGCGGCCACCGGCCCCCTGGTGCTGCCCGCGGGCCCGGGCATCTTCCCGGTGCAGGCCCAGCCTGCGCCGCCGGCCACCGGCCAGCCGACCACCTGGTACACCACGGTGGAAACCGGCTCGCTCGGGCCGGCCATCATCCACAACCACATTCCGCTCGACCCGGTGCTGCCCGGCGGCATCGGCCTGCAGAAGACCGGCGACCGGGCCGTGGCCGAAGTGGGCGACACGCTGCGCTACAGCATCACCGTGCAGCTGACCAGTGGCGTGCGGCCGCGCCAGACCACGGTGGTCGACCGGCTGCCGGCCGGGTTCACCTACATCGCCGGCACCGCCAGCGTGGACGGCATGCGCATTGCCGACCCTGCTGGTGGCGTGGGGCCTGTCCTCGCCTTCAACCTGGGCCCGATGCCCGCCACCAACCGCCAGGTGCTGCAGTACCGGGTGCGCCTGGGCGTGGGCAGCCAGCAGGGCGACGGCATCAACCGTGCGCGGGCCCATGCCTGCGGCGTGCCTGCCGGCTGCGTCGGGCCGGACGGCCGCACCCCGCTGCCCGGCAGCGTGGCCACCAACGAAGGCCAGCACCGGGTGCGCATCACCGGGGGCGTGTTCGCCACCGAAGCCTGCGTGCTCGGCAAGGTGTTCGTCGATTGCAACCGCAACCATCTGCAGGACCGCGAGGAACCGGGCATCCCCGGTGTGCGCCTGCTGCTCAGCGACGGCACCAACCTGGTCAGCGACGTCGAGGGCAAGTACAGCGTCTGCGGCCTGCCGCCGCGCAGCCATGTGCTGCGCATCGACCCGCACACGCTGCCGCGCGGCAGCCGGCTCACCGGCAGCAGCAACCGCAACCTGGGTGATGCCGGCAGCCTGTGGCTCGACCTGAAGAACGGCGAGCTGCACCGCGCCGACTTCATCGAAGGCAGTTGCAGCAACAGCGTGCTCGACCAGGTGAAGGCGCGCCGCGCGCAGGGTGAGGTGCGCGCGCCCGAGACCGAGCGTGCCGGCCAGCCCGCGCTGCGCTTCGACAGCAAGGCGCATGGGCTGGACGCCATCAGCAGCCCGGCCCAGGGCACCGACGGCGCCAACCAGCAGGCGCCCAAGCCCCGCGCCACCGACGGCCCGCCCGCCCGCGGTGCGGCCGATGCGGCCGAGCAGACCCAGCCCACACCCGCCTTGCCGATGAACCGACCACCGCCCACCGGGCGACCCACCAGCCAGGCGCCTGATGCCGACAACGGAGGCCGCGATGCGAAGCGCTGATCGCCCCCTCCGCCCCGTCCGCCCCGTCCGCCCCCTCCGCCATTCCCGCGCCAGGGCAGCACACAGTCTGCGCCTGCAGCCCGCGGTGCTGGCCCTGGCCGCACTGCTGGCCGCCTGCCAGGCCACCATGGCCGGCGCCCAGCCCGCCAGCCCGTTGTCGGCGCCGCCGGCCGGGTCGCCCACCGACCTGCGCTACACCCCGGTCAACGGTGACGCGCCGCTGCTCTACCCGCGCATCCCCGGCAGTGATGCCCAGCCCGGCCAGGTGCTGCTGGGCGACACGCCCTATGCCGCCAATGCGGCGGTGGCCCGCATCGTGGTGGAAGTCGACCGCAACGCCGTGCCGGCCGATGGCCAGAGCCCGGTACAGCTGCTGCTGAAGCTGTTCGGCCGCGACGGCCAGCCGCTGAAGACGGCGGCCTTCGTCACCATCGAGCACTCGGGTGGCCGCATCCTGTTGCCCGGTGGCCGTACCGATGAATTCGGCCCGCGCGGGCTGGACGCCGACCGCGCCACGCCCGGCGTGCAGCTGAAGGTCGATGGCGGCAGCGCACGCTTCACCCTGCTGGCGCCCGACCAGGCGCAGGACGTGCGCGTGCGGGTGTCCGCCGGCAGCCAGGAGGCGGCGGGCATGGTCAGCTTCGTGCCCGAGCTGCGGCCGATGGTGGCCGCCGGCCTGATCGAAGGCGTGGTCAATCTGCGCCGCGGCGTGCTGCAGGCGGTGCAGCAGGGCGATGTGTTCGAGCGCGAGATCCAGGCCTGGAGCCGCAGCTTCAACAGCGGCAAGGCCAACCTGGGTGTGCGCACTGCCTTCTACCTGAAGGGCACGGTGCGCGGTGATGTGCTGCTGACCGCCGCCTACGACAGCGACAAGGACACCCGCGCCCGCCTGCTGCGCGACATCCGCCCCGACGAGGTGTACCCGGTCTACGGTGATGCGTCGCTGCGCAGCGTCGACGCGCGCTCGGGCAGCAAGCTGTTCGTGCGGGTCGACAAGGACAAGAGCTACGCGCTGTTCGGTGATTTCGTCACTGGTGACGGGTTCACGCAGCAGGCTGGGCAGGGCAACAGTGCCAGCCTCAAGCAGCGCAGTCTGGGGCAGTACAACCGCACGGCCACCGGCGTGCGCCTGCACCATGCGCAGGCTGGCCTCAGCGGCAATGTCTTCGCCTTCCACGACAGCCTGCGCCAGGTGGTGCAGGAATTCGCCAGCCAGGGCAGCGGCCCTTACGGCCTGCGCAACAACGCGGTGGTCGAGGGCAGCGAGAAGCTGGAGGTGCTGGTGCGCGACCGCCAGCAGCCGGCGCGCATCGTCAGCGTGCGGGCCCTGGCGCGGCTGGTCGACTACAGCTTCGAGCCGTTCTCCGGCCGCATCATCCTCAACCAGTTTCTGCCGGCGGTGGACGAGCAGCTGAACCCGGTGAGCCTGCGCATCACCTACGAGGTCGACCAGGGCGGCGACGCCTTCTGGGTGCTGGGCGGCGACGCGCAGTGGCGCCTCACGCCGCAGGTCGAGATCGGCGGCAGCATCGTGCAAGACCGCAACAGCCTGGCGCCGTACGACCTGGGCAGCGCCAACGCCACGCTGCGCCTGGGGCCGCGTACCGCGCTGGTGGCCGAGCTGGCGCGCAGCCAGAGCAGCGTCAACACCAACCCGACCAACCAGGTCAGCACGCCGGGCCTGGCCGGCCAGGTGGGCGAGGTGACCGGCAACGCCTGGCGGGTGGAACTGGCGCACGAGGGCGAGCGCGCCGAGGCACGGCTGTTCGTCGGCCGCTCGTCGCCCAGCTTCAACAACCCGGCGGCACCGTTGTCGGGCGGGCGCGGCGAGGCCCGGGCCCAGGCCAGCTGGCGCTTCACCGATGCGCTGAAGCTGCAGGCGGAGGCGCTGGCCAGCGAAGACCGCAACACCGGCGGCGGCGAGCGCCAGGCCGCCGGCCTGGGCCTGCAGTGGCTGGCCAGTGACCGGCTGACGCTGGACGCCGGCCTGCGCACCCGCCGCGAGACGGTGGGCACGCAGGCCAACGGCTGGTCGACTTTGCCCTTCGGCGACACCGCCGGCCTGTCTGGCAGCATCGTCACCGGCGCGGCCGGCGGCGCGCTGGGCTACGGCAACCAGACCGTCGACATGGCCACCGGCCTGCCGGTGATCGGCCAGGGCGGCCTGGCGGCAGCCGTCAGCAGCCTGCCGGTGGGCACCCGGCTGCACAGCGACACCGTGCGCTTGGGCGCCGGCTGGCGCGCCACCGAGCGCTGGAACCTGGGTGCCGAGGTGGAGCACGACGTCGCCGGTGACAGGCGCCAACGCATCGCCCTGGGTGGCGACTACCAGCTGGCCGAGCGCACCCGGTTCTACGGCCGCTACGAATGGCAACGCGGCTGGGTCAGCCTGGCCGGCGTGACCGAAACCGGACAGCGCGCCAATGCGCTGGTCTTCGGCGTCGACTCCAGCGTGCTGCACGACACCCAGGTGTTCAGCGAGTACCGGCTGCGCGACGCCATCAGCGGCCGCGACACCCAGATGGCCTCGGGCATCCGCCAGGGCTTCGACCTGGCCGACGGCCTGCGCGCCACGGCGGCCTACGAGCAGATCCAGGTACTCAGCGGCAACACCGCCAAGGCGCAGGCAATCGCGCTGGGGCTGGACTACACCGCCGACCCGCTGTGGAAGGGCAGCACCCGGCTGGAGCTGCGGCGCAGCGGCGACATCGCCGACACCGCCGCCGACGAGCGCTTCACCACCACGCTGTGGCAGGTGATGGCCGCCCGCAAGCTCGATCGTGACTGGACCCTGCTGGCGCGCAACCACTATCTGCAGACCGACTACGCCGCGCGTGGCGACGTGCTGCAGAACCGCGCCCAGCTGGGCCTGGCATGGCGGCCGGTGGACCACAACCGCTTCAACGCGCTGGGCAAGGTCGAGCACAAGCTGGAACAGGACGCCAGCAACGCGGCGGCCGGTGCGCTGCAAAGCCGGGCCTGGATCCTGTCCACCCACGCCGACTGGCACCCCTCGCGGCCCTGGTGGCTGACCGGGCGGCTGGCCGGCAAGTGGCAGACCGACACGCTGGAGGCCGGCGTGCCCAGCCGCTTCGATGCCCAGCTGCTGGCCGGCCGGGTGGTCTACGACATCACCGAGCGCTGGGACATCGGCGCGCTGGCTGCCGTGCAACTGGGCCAGCGCGGCGCGCGCCAGCAGGCGCTGGGCCTGGAAGCCGGCTACCTGCTGCAGCAGAACCTGTGGCTGTCGGCCGGCTACAACCACAGCGGCTTTCGCGGCGACGCCGACCTGACGGGCTATGAATACACCCAGCAGGGTGCCTACATCCGGCTGCGCTTCAAGTTCGACGAGACCCTGTTCCGCAGCCGCGACCCGCAGATCAACCGCAGCCTGGACAGATGACCTCCCCCCCGAAGCGCCTGCGGCGCCTTGCCACGGTCGACCAGAGGTCGGCCGGTTCGCCTGGCGACCAGACCTGCGCAGGCTGGTCTGGTCGTCTGGGCTCACCCCCCAGGGGGGCGCAGCCAGCGGCCCGGCGAAGCCGGTACCGCGGCGGCCGCTTGGCTGGCGCCTACCGTGCCAGTGGACTGAGAACGCCATGACCAACACCAACCCTCTGATCCGCGTCGCCGTCTTCGCGGCCTGCCTGGCCAGCCAGTCAGCGATGGCCCAGACCGCAACCACGCTGACGCCGCCAGCCCAGCGCATCAGCGACCGCGCGGTCGCTGCCGACCAGCAGACTTACGAAGCGCTGCAAGCCCGTCTGCGGGCCGTCAATGCCGCCGGCCGGCCGCTGCGCGACTACCACCTGGCCAAGGCCCAGTGCTGGCTGGACGTGAGCTTCCACGAGTACAGCCGCAACGACCGCGGGCCGTTCCCGCAGGCAGCGCTCACCGAGGCCGACTCCCTGGCCCGCGGCATGGAGAACGCCGCCACCAGCGGCCAGCCGCCGCTGACGCGGGACACCCCGCTGGTGGCCGGCGCCGAACGCCTGCGGCCCGACCTGTGGGCCCAGGCGCAGGGCCTGCAGGGCCACCGCGGCTGGCGCTGCGCCCAGGCCAAGGCCGCCTGCGCCGAGGTGGAACTGGTGCATGCCGGCCATGAGCAGGTGCAGATCGGCTGGCGCCAGGCCAAGCCCTATGTGCAGATCGCCGAAGACCTGCTGGGCGAGGCGCAAGGGCTGGCCGAGCGTTGCGATCTGCCGGCGCCACCACCGCCACCGCCACCGCCGGCCCCGCCACCGCCCCCACCGCCCCCACCCGCGCCCCTGCCGCCGCTGCCAGCAGCCCCGGTGGAGCTTGTCGCCAGCGTGGTCTTCAGCTTCGACCGCCACACTGCGGCCGACGTGCGGGCCTTCAGCCTGCAGCAGCTGCAGACCCTGGTGGCCCAGGTCAAGGCACGCGGGCTGGTGGCGCGCCAGCTGCTGCTGACCGGCCATGCCGACCGCCTCAACGGCACCGGCAACGCCGACTACAACCGCGCGCTGTCGGAGCGGCGCGCCACCACGGTGCGCGGCATGCTGCAGCAGCTGGGCCTGCCCGGTGCCGACACCGCCAGCGTCACGCTCGAAGCCGCCGGCGACACCCGCCAGGTGCAGGATTGCAGCGGCAAGTACGCCTCGCAGGCCGAGTTGCAGGAATGCCTGCTGCCGAACCGCCGGGTGGAATTGCGGGTGGTTGCCCTGCCGGCGCCACGTTGATGCGGCTGGCGGGCCTGGCGCCTGGGCCTCGGCCCGTGGACCTGGTGCATCAGCCCGTGGGCCTGGTCCATCAGCCCGTGGGCCTGGTCCATCAGCCCGTGGGCCTGGTCCATCAGCCCGTGGGCCTGGTCCATCAGCCCGTGGGCCCGGCGCATCGGCCCGCAGCCCGCAGGGTCAGCCTGTCGCTGCTAGCCTCGGGCGCTCATCGATCGAAGGAGTTGCCATGCCCGCTGCGGCCAACGTGTTGTCCATTGCCGAGGTGCAGTCCCATCTGCAGGCGCACCTGCCGCACTGGACCCTGGCCGACGGCGCCATCCGCCGTGTGGTGAAGACCGGTGGCTGGAAGGGCACGTTGATGGCGGTCAACACCATCGGCCACCTGGCCGAGGCGGCCTGGCACCACCCCGAACTGCAGGTCGGCTATGCCAGCGTGGCGATCGCGCTGAACACCCACGATGCCGGTGGCATCACCGCCAAGGACCTGGCGCTGGCCGAGAAGATCGAAGCGGTGCTGTTCTGGCAGCCGGGCGCGGCGCCGGGCGCGGTGCTGGACGGCACGCCCGGCACCGCCGATCACCGCTACATCGTCTACGACTGACCGGCGGGCCCGCGCGGGCCACGCGGCGCGGCCGGGCCCCCGGGGCGGGCCGGCCGGCGGTCATCACGGCGCGGGCCGCGGCTGTCGGGCCGGCCGCCAGGGCGGTCATCCTGGCGCAGGCCGCGCCGGTCGTCGGCCGTGCGCACGGGTGCAGGCGGGGCTTCGGCGGCTTCTTTCTTGGCCTGTTCCAGCAAAGGGCTCAGTACCTCGGGCTTCATGCCCTTCAGGGCGCAGAAGTTGCCTAGCGTCAGCGTGGTGCGCTGGAAGTCGCGCAGCAGTGCCGCACGTGCCTGGCGCGCCTGCAGCGCCTCGGCCTGCTGGGCCATCTCGGCGCGCTGGGCCTCGTGGTGCTGCGCGCGCTGCTGGGCCTGGCCCTGCTGTTCACGTTCGCGAGTGACCTGGCGGCGGCGCGTCAGCTCGGCCTGGGCCAGTTGCTTGTGCTCGTCGCTCAGCTCGCCGGCCGGCTGGCCGTCCAGGTCGAAGCGGTGCGGTGCCTTGGTCAGCCCGATCAGGTAGGCGGTGCTGCCGGTGTGGCGGCGGAAGTAGGCCGACAGCGTGCCCTTGCTGAACACACCCGGCGCGCGGGCCTGGATGTCCTGCTGGATGCGCAGCTTGAAGGGCTTGGCCGGGCCGCTGAACAGCGCCGGGAAGTGCTGGCGCAGCAACTCGGCGGCGGCAGTTGGCGACAACAAGGGCAG
>JBBRVT010000203.1:0-8119 GCA_038246615.1 Burkholderiales bacterium | reverse complement strand
TCGGTTTGATGAAAGCGGTGGACAAGTTTGAATATCGCCGCGGCTACAAGTTTTCGACGTACGCCACGTGGTGGATCCGTCAGGCGATCACGCGTTCGATCGCCGATCAGGCGCGCACCATCCGTATCCCCGTGCACATGATCGAGACGATCAACAAGATGAACCGTATTTCGCGGCAGATTCTGCAGGAGACCGGCCTTGAGCCAGATCCGGCCACGCTGGCGAAGAAAATGGAAATGCCTGAAGACAAAATCCGCAAGATTTTGAAAATCAGTAAAGAGCCGATTTCAATGGAAACGCCGATCGGTGACGACGACGATTCCCATTTGGGCGACTTCATCGAGGACACGCAAACGCTGGCGCCTGATGATTCGGCACAGTACACGTCACTGCGCGATGTCACAAAGGATGTGCTCGATTCGTTGACGCCGCGCGAAGCAATAGTATTGCGGATGCGCTTTGGCATCGAGATGAACACCGACCACACGCTGGAAGAGGTGGGCAAGCAGTTCGACGTGACGCGCGAACGCATCCGCCAGATCGAGGCCAAGGCGATCCGCAAGCTCAAGCACCCGAGCCGGTCGGACAAGCTCAGAACCTATCTGGACAACCTTTGACGTGTTGCAGGCCGCGCTGACCTGCGCAACCCCGACAAGGCCCCCGGTGTGGGGCCTTTTTCATGGCCATGCCGCACCATTCACTGGCCAGAAACTCCCAGGATTTCACGATTAAACTGGTTGGCATGACGCGCATCGCCGAGCGCACCGTGCTCTTCGCCGACCTCCGGGGCTCCACCGCTCTCTACGAGACGCTGGGCAATGCCGAGGCCACTTCGGTCGTCACCCACACGGTGGCAGCGCTGGGCCGCGCGGTGCCGGCCTGCGGCGGCACGCTGGTCAAGACGCTGGGCGACGGCCTGATGGCGGTGTTCCCCAGCCCGGCCGAGGGCTTGCAATCGGCCCAGCAGATGCACGAGGAACTGGACGCCCTGGTCAGCCGCGGCCGCGAGCGCGGCGCCTCGCCAGGCCTGCGCGGCCTGCGGCTGCAAGTGGCGCTGGCCCGCGGCGAGGTGGTGGAAATGGGCGGCGACTGCTTCGGCGACGCGGTCAACGTGTCGGCCCGACTGATCGACCATGCCAGCGACAACGAGACCCTGGTCACCGCCGAGGTGCTGACCGGCCTGCCGGCCGATGCGCAGCCGCGCTTCCGATCGCTGGGCTGGATGCACCTGCGCGGCCGGGCCGAGCCGGTGCAGGTGCATGTGCTGGGCGGGCGCCGCGGGGTGGACCTGCCGCCCACCCAGTTCGGCGCTGTCACCAACACGCTCGAACCCGAGGCGGTGCGCCTGGTCTGGCTGAACACCAACGAGGTGTTCGATGGCGACCGCATGCCTGTTGTGCTGGGCCGCAGCCCGCAGGCGAACTTCCGGGTGGATGACAGCCGGGTCTCGCGCTCGCACGCCCGGGTCGATTGGCACGGCGGCGTGTTCCAGCTGACCGACCTGAGCTACAACGGCACCTATGTGCGCTTCGGCAGCGGCGACGAAGTGGTGTCGCTGCGGCGCAGCAGTTGCACCTTGCATGGCGCAGGCTCGATCGGCCTGGGCGGCTCGCCGACCGACCCGCTGGCGCCCTGCGTGCGCTTCGAGTTGCTGAGCTTCACCGACACCGTGCCGCACCGGCCCTGAGCCGCAGTGCAACAGGTGCGGCGCAGCCGCCAAGCGGCGCCGTGCCTGTGCACCGTGCCCGGGATCATCCCCAGGCGCCAGGCCCTGCCCCCGCATCGCTGACAATCGCGGCCCATGACGTTCGCCCCAGAACCCCCGTACCGCCATGGCAGCGCCCAGCGCACCGCCGTGCTGCTGGTGAACCTGGGCACGCCTGACGCCCCCACCCCGGCTGCCCTGCGCCGCTATCTGGCCGAGTTTCTCTGGGACCCGCGGGTGGTGGAGATACCGCGCGTGCTGTGGTGGCTGATTCTCAACGGCGTGATCCTGCGCACCCGGCCGGCCAAGTCGGCCGCCAAGTACGCTTCGATCTGGACCGAGCAGGGTTCGCCGCTGCTGGTCTGGACAGTGCGCCAGGCCGAGCGCCTGCAGGCCGAGCTGACCGCGCGCGGCCATGCGGTGCTGGTGCGCCCGGCCATGCGCTACGGCACACCCAGCGTGGCCAGCGTGATGGAGGCGCTGCAGGCCGAGGGCAGCACCCGTGTGCTGGTGCTGCCGCTGTACCCGCAATACGCAGCCGCCACCACCGCGAGCACCTTCGACGCGGTGGCCAGCTGGGCCCGGCGCGCGCGCAGCATGCCCGAGCTGCGCTTCCTGAACCGCTACCACGACGACCCCGGCTACATCGCCGCGCTGGCCGCCAGCGTGCGCGAGCACTGGGCCCTGCACGGCCGCGGCCAGAAGCTGGTGATGAGCTTCCACGGCGTGCCAGCGCGCAGCCTCACGCTGGGCGACCCCTACCACTGCGAATGCCACAAGACCGCGCGGCTGCTGGCCGATGCGCTGGGCATCGGCCGTGACGACTACCTCGTCACCTTCCAGAGCCGGCTGGGCCGCGCCAAGTGGCTCGAACCCTACACCGAGCCCACCATGAAGCTGCTGGCCAGCCAGGGCGTGAAGCGCATCGATGCGATCTGCCCGGGCTTTGCCAGCGACAACCTCGAGACGCTGGAAGAGATCGCGATGGAGGCCAGGGAGGCCTTCCTGCATGCCGGCGGCGAGCGCTTTGAATTCATCGACTGCCTGAACGACCGGCCCGACTGGATCGGCGCGCTGGCCGACCTGAGCCTGCGCCACCTGCAAGGCTGGCCGCTGGGCGCGCCGGTGGCCGACGAAGCCCAGCGCCAGCGGGCGCTGGCGATGGGTGCGGCCGACTGATCAGGCGGCCCGGCGGCGCCGCGCCAGCCAGCCCAGGCTGGCCAGGCCGGCCAGCAGCATGGCGGTGGTGGCGGGCTCGGGCACCGGGGTGGCGCTGAACTGCTGCATGGCAGCCCCCGCGTCGAAGCTGAAGTTGGTGATGGTGTAGGCCTCGGCCTCGGCGCTGAACTGTGCGGTGGCGAAGAGTTCCGGCGCTAGCGCGCCCAAGCCACCCTGTGCATCCTTCACCCGGAAGAAGGTGTCGGTGCTGAAACGGCCGCTGTTGTTGAAGGCGGTGGGATTGGTGGTGCCCAGGAAGCGGAACTCGACCTTCAGCTGCGACAGATCCAGCGGTTGCCCAGCGTTGAACACCAGCTCATCGGTTTTGAAGCCGGCGCCGTCCGCCTCCACCTCCAGGATCAACCGGCTGCCAGCCTCGGCCACGAAGCCGCCGTTGATCTCCAGCCGGCCGGGTGAATTGCCCGGCGCAAAAATGCCGCGGTTGGTGACCAGGCCGTTGATGGTGCCGGTACCGCCCAGAAAGCCGTTGGTGCCGATGACGATCTGGCTGGCGGTGAGGGTGCTGTTGACCAGCACGAAGGTGCCGGTGCCGCCGTCGGTGTCGCCGGTGTCGGTCTTGCGCGCGCCCACGCCCACCCAACCTGCGCTGATCGACGAGCCCTCTGACACGATCACCGTGCCGTCGCTACCGCTGTTGCGCGCGATGAAGACATTGCCGTCGCCCACGTCGATGCTGCTGGCGCCGCGAACGCGCACCAGCGCGCTGCCTTCACGGCCCACCTGCATGCCCGCCAGCCCGGGCGCGGCAACGATGTTGATGCGCGAGCCGCCCGACAGTGTCAGGCTGCCGTCGCCGCCCGAAAACGACGTGCCTGCACCTCCCGTGCCGCCGAGCGCCAGGGCCGCGCCCGAGGCCCCAGGATTGCTCAGCGTCACCACGCTGCCGTTGTCGATGCTGGCCACGCCAATGCCCCCGCCGCTGCCGATTACCAGGAACGCGCCCGACAGGTTGCCGGCAGTTTGCTGGCCGCTGAAGTTGAGCTTTGCGTTGTCGACCTTCAGCACCCCCACGCCGCCAGAGCGACCGATGCTCAAGCCGATCGCGCTGACACTGGCCTGGTCCAGCACATTGAGTTGGCCGTTGGCCTGCGGGCCGATGCCGACGCCGACGAAAGTGTCGCCGCCGGTCAGGCGGATCTCCGAACCCGTGCCGGTGGCGGTGGCCAAGCCTTTGCCGCCGGCCGACACGTCGCTGAAGCCGCCGATGTACAACAGCGTGCTGCGGCGGTTGGCGGGTGTGGACACGGCACCCCCGTCGATCAGCAGCTTGCCGCCACCGCTGATGTTGAGCGCGCCATTGCCGTCGCGGCCGACCGACATGTATGGATTGCGCGCCTCGGCGGCGCCACCGCCGGCCACCGCAGAGAAGCTGCCGAGCTGCACCACCGACCCAGTGCCCAGGATGTTGAGGGTGCCCGACGAGGCTGCATCCCGACCGAGCTGCAGGCTGGTGCCGCCCTGCAGCAACTGCCGGCCCTCAAGCACCAGCTGCCCGCCATTGCTGACAGTCACCGTGCCAGTGCCGTTGCGGCCGATGTCGATGGCGGCATTGGCGGACTGGCCACTGGGCTGGTTGGCCTGCGCGCTTGCAGTGTTGTTGAGCCGCAGCAGCGACCCGCTGCCGTCGATGTCGAGTTGACCGATGGACCCGTCGCGGCCGACTGCCAGGTACCAGAGGCCATCGACCACGCCACCATCGGCCACCAGCAAGTTGGCGGTGCCGCGTGCGCGGCCGACCTGAAGCACGCCGCCCTGGCTGCTGAACAGCACCTGCGAGCCAGCGCCGGTGACGACCATGTCGGTGCGGCCGCCGGCCAGCCCGGAGCGGCCGCCGGCGCCGTTGGTGAGGGTGATGTAGTTCAGCACCTGCGAGCTACCCTGGATCTCGATCACGCCGCCGTTGTTGACGTTGATGCTGGCCCAGGCGTTGGTGTCGTTGGCCGTCAGGATTCCGGCGCCGCCTTCGCCGACCTCGCCGGTGGCGTGGCTCAACACCGTCTGGCCGCCGGTGACGACCCAGCGCGCACCAGCGCCGCTGATGTTGACTTCGGCGATGTTGCGTTCGAAGCCGGTGGCATTGGTGCTCCAGTGGCGCGGGCCGACCTGTGCGCGGTCGGTGCTGAGCAGCGCACCGGCGGTCACGTTGACAGTGCCGCGCGTCGTGCCACCGGGGTTGCCATAGGTGTAGCCGTCCAAGCCCTGCACGGCCAGGCCCGGCTGGGCAATGAACAGGTTCTGACCGATCAGCACCTGGGTGGCGGCGCCGCTGATGTTCAAGGTGGCGTTGTCGCCGGCTGCGCCACCGACAAAGGTGTCGCAGTAGTGAAACGCCAGCAGGCAGGGCGACTGGTTGCCACGGGTGGACAGCAAGGCGCCGCCGCTGACGGTGAGCTGGCCGGTACCCCAGTCGCCGACCTTCAAACGTTGCACTTCATCGACCGTGCCAGAGGCCAACAGCTGCACCTGGGTGCCCGGGCCGATGATCAGCCCGGTGCCATTGCCGCTTCCGCCGGCGCCGAACGACAAGCGTGCCAGCGACAGGAACGACCCGTTGTCCACACCCAGGCTGCCAATGCCGTTGCCCAACCCGCCCGCGCCGATCCAGGCCACGGTGTTCGGTAACGTGGTGTCTCCAGGCCCCAGCACGACCGGGAAAGGCCCGGTGCCCACATTGCCGGCGGTGGTGACTGCAGCGTGTGCAGCGGCACCCGCCAGCATGGCGGCTGCAATGGCGGACAAGCGCAGCGCGCGCGACGACGTTGTGGGCATCGGAATCCTTGCGTTGTGAGGAATTCACAGTCCCATCGATCGGGATCGGTGGCATCCCCAGAACTACCTACGCACCGCGCACTTCCCCCTCATTTCGGGGGGCCGGAAGGCCGGTGGATCAGGCGCCTGCTGCCTGGCGCCGCCGCTGCAACGCCGCCAGCAGCCGTGGCAGCACCAGCACCGCCAGCACCACCAGCAGCAAAAAAAGCGACATCGGCCGCTCGACAAACACGCTCCACTTGCCCCCGCCGATGCTCAGCGCATTGGCGGGACCAGGGTGGCGGTGATCGCAGCGTTGTTGGCCGCCTCGGGCCCGGCCACGCCCTCGATGGCGCCGTTGATGCCGAATTCGGCCGGGTGCTTGCTCAGTTTCTTTTCGGTGGCATAGCTGATGAAGGTCGGAATCTCGCTGCCACCGGCCGCGATGGTGCCGAACGGGAAGCCGATGGCCGTGGCGCGCAGCCAGGCCGGGATCGACCGGCGCCATTCGGCGCGTGTCATCTGCACCCGGGTCATCCGGTTCTGCGTCTCCTGCACCCTGCCCTGGTAGAGCACCGCATACAGCGCCTCGGCCACGGCGAACAGGCCGACCGCGACCAGCACCACCTCCAGGCCGTCCATCAGCTCGGGCACGCCGCCGGTGTAGCGCGCCTGGGCGGTGATCTGGTCGATGCCCACCAGGCCCATCGCCAGGCCGATGCCCAGCGCGGTGAGCCCGCGCAGCATGATCTGGCCCAGCACCGCGCTGACGGTGCAGAAGGCCAGCACCATCAGCAGGAAGTATTCCGGCGGGCCCAGCTTGACGGCGTGCGTGGCGATCAGCGGCGCCAGGAAGGTGACGCCCAGCGTGGCGATGGTGCCGGCCACGAAGCTGCCGATGGCGGCGGTGGCCAATGCGGCGCCGGCGCGGCCGTTCTTGGCCATCTTGTTGCCTTCCAGCGCGGTCACCATCGACCCGGCTTCACCCGGGGTGTTCAACAGGATGCTGGTGGTGCTGCCGCCGTACAGCGCGCCGTAGTAGATGCCGGCGAAGAAGATCATGCTGGCGGTGGCCTCCACCTTCAGCGTGATCGGCAGCAGCATGGCCACCGCAGTGGCCGGGCCGATGCCGGGCAGCACGCCCACTGCCGTGCCGACGGTGCAGCCCACCAGCGCCCACAGCAGGTTGATCGGCGTGCCGGCGGTGATGAAGCCCTGCAGCAGGTTGTTCCAGACGTCCATCACCAGGCCCGCCAATTGGTTCGCATCGACGTCAGAGCCAACCGGTGTTGGTGAGTCCCGGCAGGTTGATGGCGAGCGCCTGGGTGAACATCCAGAACACCGGCGCGGCAATCGCCATGCCGATCAGCGCGTCGGTGATCCAGGCACGGGTGCTCAGGTCGAGCCGACCCTCGGCCGAGGTGAAGCCGCGCACCGCCAGCACGAAGCACAGCGCGCAGCTGAGGATGAAGCCGATGGTGGTGATCAGCGCCGCATTCGCCAGGATGCCGGCGCTGACCCAGACGAAGCCGGGCCAGTGGCCGTGCCCGGCGCCGTCCAGGTCGTCCATCTGCCGGAAGCCGCCCGAATTGGCCTCCCACAGCAGGAAGCCGCCGCACAGCAGCAGGCCGACGGCCACCACCCAGGGCAGGAAGTTGGGGCCGACGCCCGCATAGCCGGCGGCAGACGGGATGGTGATGGCGCCGGCTGCCAGCAGCGCGCCCAGCGCCAGGACCCCGCCCGCCACTGCAGACTGGCGCAGCGCCGCCGAACCCATCAGATCATCCCGCTCTTGACCATCACCGCGCGCAGGCTGGCGAAGTCGTCGTCGACGAACTTGTCGAAGGCCGCGCCGGTCATCAGCGCGGGCGTCCAGTTGTTCTTCTCCAGCAATTCAGCCCAGGCCTTGCTCTTGGTGGCCTTGACGACCATCTCGGTCAAGGCCTTGCGCTGCTCGGGCGTGACGCCGGGGGCGCCATACACACCGCGCCAGTTGCCGATCACCACGTCGATGCCATGCTCCTTCAGCGTGAAAATGCCGATGCCAGGCAGGCGCTTGTCGCTGGTGACGGCGATGGCGCGCATCTTGCCGGCCTTGATGTACTCGGAGAACTCGCTGTAGCCGCTGCCGCCGATGGTGACGATGCCGCCCAGGATGGCGGCGGTGGCCTCGCCGCCGCCACGGAAGGCGACGTAGTTGATCTTGCCCGGGTCCACGCCGGTGGCGCGCGCGATCATCGCTGCGGCGATGTGCTCGGTGGACCCGCGCGAGCCGCCGCCCCACGGTGCCGGGGTCCCTCTTCATCTGCTCGACCACGTCGGCCATGCTCTTCAGTGGCGATGCCGCCGGCAGCACGAACACGTTGAATTCGCTGGTCAGGCGGGCGATGGGCGTGGCCTTGTCGAGCGACACCGGCGGCTTGCCGG
>JBBRVT010000202.1:0-8130 GCA_038246615.1 Burkholderiales bacterium | reverse complement strand
CCGCAGCACTACGCGGTGTTCCACCATGCGCTCGCCGACGTGACCGGCCAGTCGCCCTGGGCCCTGGGCATCACCGTGCCGAAGTGGCGGGTGCAACTGGACTGCGGCGTGCCGGCGCTGCTGAACGACCGCCCGCCCGCACCTGCCGCCGATCCGGCCGCCAACCCGGTCGGCAACCCGGCGGGCGGTGGCGACGTGCTGGTGTAGGCCAGCCATGGCCGACATGCTGGCCGCGCGCCGGCCTCCAGCCCGGGCCCAGAAGGCGCCCAAGGCTCCCGAGCGCGCACCGAAGACAGCGCCACCGGCCCGGGCCGCCGCCCCGGCCCCGGCTGCCGACAATCAACTGCCCCGGTACCTGCAGGCACGCCGGCAGGCGGCCGACGCCTGCGACCCACTGGAACGCGAGGCCGATGCGCTGGCCGCGCACCATGCGCCCAGCCTGGCGCCTGGCCTGGCCGTGCCGGCTGCGCCTGCCTGGCCCACCACCGCATTGCAACGGCCACCACCCAGTCAGCCGGCGTCACTGCAGCGCAGCGAGGCCGCGGCATCCGCCACCCCGCTGCCAAGCCTGCCGCCCGAGCCAGGTGCCGCCGCGCTGGCAACCGCAGGCCTGCCCACCGGCCCTGGCCGGCCGATCCCGCCGCCGTTGCGGCGCCGGCTGCAGGCCGCTCTGGGCCAGCCCCTGGGGCCCGTGCGCCTGCACACTGATGGCGCAGCCGATGCCCGCTGCCGCGCCCAAGGTGCGCGCGCCATGACCCAGGGCCGCAACATCTTCTTTGCACAGGGTGAATTCGACCCGGCCACCGAGGCCGGGCGAACCCTGTTGCTGCACGAGCTGGCGCATGTGCTGCAGCAGGCCGGCGGCACACCGATGCCGCAGCGCAAGGCCTTCGATAGCCAGGGCCGAGAGCCCGACCACACCCAGCGTGGCACTGCCTACCGCGACCTGCTCACGGTGGACATCCCGGCGTCCAAGACCCGCCACGCGGCCACCTACCGCAGCATGGCCGGCCTGCCCGACAACCACGCCAACAAGCTGCGCCGCCCACGGGGTGCCACCGTTGTGCGACGCACGCGCCAGGTGGGCCGCTGGACCGAGGCCCTGACGCCACAGGTGACCAGCAGCCGGGTGCGCCAGAAGCTGCAGCAGATGCACATTGCCGTGCCGGCCGCTGCCGACGGGCGCATTGCGCTCAGCATCAACGGCCGCGACCGGCTGGAGGGCACGCTGGACGCGTTGACCGAGCGCCTGCTGCGCCCACGCTGGGACCGCGAGGGCACCCGCCGGATGCTGCAGGTGGACCACAAGGTGGAGTACCAGGTGGCCGCGTCCTACCCGCTGGTGGACACGATCGGCAACTTCGAGCTGCTCGACCCGTTTCTCAACGGCAGCAGCGGCGCCACGCTGATGAACGCCATTCGGCGCAAGGTGACAGAGTTTCTGCGCGCGGCCGCGCCCGAGGGCGTAGCACCCAGCGATGGCGACGTGTCGCAGTTTCTGGCCGAGCACGCGCTGGAGTTCGACGCGGTGAACGCGCCCGGCGGTGCGGTGGCCACGCAGATCGAGGTGGGCAGCTGGACGCAAGCGCAGATCGAGGCGCTGCAGCCGCTGGACCGGGCCCGCGAGGTGCTGCCCGCCGGCAGCGGCGACGCCAGCACGCTGGCCTTGGCCTCGGGCGCGGGCGGCTTCCAGCTGGCCCGGCTGGCCCATGCGCCGGGCGCCACCCGCTTGGCGATCACCAATGCCAGCCAGCAGACCGCCATCGCCGGCATCCGCCTGCAGGCCATCGACCTGACGGGCAGCGAAGGCGCGGCCGATGCCGGGCAGGCGGTGGGCATGCTGCACGGTGCCTGGCATTTGCCCGATGGCTGGACCGCACGCGAGGCGCTGGCGCCGCTGGCGCTGAAATCTGGCGGCGCCTACCTGACCTACCCCGACGTGGTGCCGGCCTTCGAGCTGGACTTTCGGGAGCTGTCGCCGGTGCGCTTCACCCAGGTGTCGTGGCAGGACGGCGAGCTGCACGCCAGCGGCCAGCTCACACCGTCACTGAACCTGCTGCGCACGCCCATCGACGTGACGCTGCAGGGCCGCGACATCAGCTTCAGCCTGACCTACACCACCGACGGCCTTCAGCTGCCCATCCCCGGCGTGCAGATCGACGAGACCTCTCTGACGGTGCTGTACTCCACCGTGCGCGGCTTCGGTGCCATGGGCAACCTGGGCTTCAGCGTGCCACGCCTGGGCCACGGCCTGCTGACCGCGGGCGCCACCACCGGCGGTGGCTTCGAGGCCAGTGGCGAGTTCAGCTTCGACCCCGATTTGTTCGACCGCGCAGCCATCCGCATGGCCTACCGCCGCGGCCAGCTCAGTGCCGAAGGCGAGATCGGCATCGACCGGCCCGACCGGGTGCGTGGCATCCGCAGCGCCGCGCTCTCGGTGGGTTACGAGGCCGGCGGCTTTCGCGCCAGCGGCAGCGTGCAACCCAGCATCCCCGGCGTACGGGAGGCGGGCCTGACGGTGGCCTATGCCGAGGCCGACGGCCTGACCATCGGCGGCAACCTGCAGCTGGCGGCCAACCCGGCCATCCGCTCGGGCAGTATCGCCGTCACGCTGCGCAAGCCCGCCGACCGCTGGCTGGTGCAGGCCAGCGGCAGCGCGGTGCCGGCCATCCCCGGGCTGGCCAGCGAGCTGACGGTGACCTACGACGACGGCGCCTTCGACGCGCGCTTCCAGGGTGCGTTCGAGCGCGGGCTGCTGTCGGGCACGGTGGAGGCCGGCGCCACCAACCGCGCCATCGACGCGCTGGGCCAGCCTGCGGGAGAGGCCTTGCCCGATGCGCCGCTGGTGGTCTACGGTGGCGGCAGCGCCACGCTGCGGTTGGCGCCCTGGCTGCAGGGCACGGCCGGGCTGCGCTTTGCGCCCGACGGCGAGGTGACGGTGCAGGGCGAGATCGGCCTGCCCGGTGCACTGAGCCTGTTCGACCGGCGCGAGGTGCAGCGCCGGCTGTTCGGGCTGTCGGTGCAGGTGCCCATCGTGCCGGGCATCCTGGCCGAGGTGGGCGGCAACCTGACGGCCGTGGCGGGCATCGGGCCGGGTGTGCTGGAGCAGCTGCGTATCGCCATCACCTACAACCCGGCGCACGAGGAAGACACCCACCTGACCGGCGACGCCCATCTGCGGGTGCCGGCCGACGCCGGCCTGCGCCTGGGCGCCCGTGCCGGCATCGGCCTGGGCATCCCCGGGGCCAGCGCCACCGGCGGCATCGAGCTGGGTGGCATGGCCGGCATTGCCGGCGCCGCCGAGGCCACGGTGCACATCGACTGGCGCCCCGGCAGCGGCCTGGCCATCGACGCCGAGGCCGCGCTGCATGCCGAGCCGGTGTTCCGCTTCGATGTGTCGGGTTATGTCAGCGTGCAGGCGCTGGGCTTCTCGGTCTACGACGAGCGCTGGCAACTGGCCGCCATGGAAGTGGGCTCCGGCCTGGGCCTGGGCGTGCGCTTTCCGGTGCACTACCAGCAGGGCCAGCCGTTCGACGTGTCCGTCGACGACGTGCAGTTCGACCTGCCGCCGATCGACACCATGGGCCTGGTGCGCCAGGTGCTGGCACAGGTGGGCTGACGGCGCCGGCCTGACGGTGCCGGCCCGAGGGCGCCGGCCTGAGGGCCATCCTTGGGAGCGGCCCCAGACCTGCCGCTGCGGGTCGGGCTCCCCGGGCCACCGTGTTCGGTGTCCGGGTGTGACGGCCTGAAATTCGCCGTCCCAGGCTTGGCCGAAGCGTGCCGTGTCGCCGACGCGCAATCTGACGAACGCCTCGGCGATTGGTCGGCTTTTCACGCGCTGTTTCAAGAAGTACCGGCCCGCCCGGCCGCCCAGACTCAGCCGATGAAAATCCCCAGCTTTCTGCGCGCAGCGCATCCGCTGTCCGTCCGCCTGATGGCGTTGGTGCTTTGGCTGTGTTGCCTGCCCGCTAGCGGCTGGGCGGCCGATGTACCGGACGCAGGCGTGGTCCAGCAGCAGATGGAGCAGTTGCGCCGCCAAGCCGCGCCGGTGCCGCAGGCCAGGCCCCCGGCGCCGGCGCCCCGCGCCACGACGGCCGCCGATGCCGGCCCGATGCTGACCGTCAGCGCCTTCGACTTCAGCGGCAACACCCTTGTCTCGGGCGACGCACTGCAGGCCGTCCTGGCCGGCTACACCGGCCGGGCGATCAGCTTCGCCGAGCTGCAGCGCGCGGCCGACACGGTGGCAGCCTTCTACCGCCAGGCCGGCTGGATCGTGCAGGCCTATGTGCCGCCGCAAGAAGTGGCCGACGGCCGGGTGACGATCACCATCGTCGAGGCCTGGTTTGGCGGCGTCGACCTGGAAGGCACGCCGCCCGGGCGCATCAGCGCCGACGCGCTGAAGGCCCGCATCCTGCTGCGCCAACCGGAGGGCCAGCCGCTGCATGCCCAGGTGCTGGACCGCGCACTGCTGATCGCCGACGACCTGCCCGGCGTGGCCGTGTCGGGCACGCTGGCTGCGGGCGACCGCGAAGGCCAGACCCGGCTGGTGCTGCAGACCACCGACGAGCCGCTCGCCACAGGCCTGGTCACTGCCGACAACACCGGCTCGCGCCAGGCCGGCGCCAACCGGCTGCTGGCCAGTGTGCAAGTCGCCAGCCCGCTCAAGCTGGGCGACCTGCTGAGCCTGACGGCGCTGAAGTCCAAAGGCCTGCGCTATGCCTACGGCAACTTCAGCCTGCCTGTGGGTGCCGACGGCTGGCGCGCCGGCGTGTCGTTGTCCGACATGAACTACAGCGCCAGCGCCGCCGGCAACCAGACCGAAGGCAGCTCGCGCACCCAGGGGCTGGACGCCAGCTACCCGCTGCTGCGCAGCCCCAACCGCAACCTGGCCCTGAGCCTGACTGCCGAGCGCAAGACCCTGCAGACCGATCTGCAACCCGCAGGCACCAGGGTCGACAAGCAGGCTGTCGGGCTGGCGTTCAGCCAGGTGGATGCGTCGGGCCTGGGGGTGACGAGTGCGGCGCTCGGCATCGTGCGTGGCACGGTGGCCGGCAACCCCGACGCTGCCGCACGCTTCCACAAGCTGAGCTATTCGCTCAGCCGCCAGCAAGACCTGCTGCCGCGGCTGAACCTGCAGGTCCAGCTCACCGGCCAGGCCAGCGCGCGCCAGCTCGACAGCTCCGAGAAGTTCTTTCTGGGCGGCGCCAGCGGCGTGCGTGCCTACCCCATCAGTGAAGGTGGCGGCGTGCGGGGGCAGCTGCTGAATGTGGAGCTCCGCTGGCGACCGGCACCAGGCGTTCAAGTGGCCGGCTTCCAGGACATCGGCCGCGTCAGCGACCCCTGGAATGCCCGCGTGGCCGCCGGCACGCTGCGCGGCGCTGGCGCTTACCTGAACTGGCGCGGTGCGCAAGGCCAGGACATCCGCTTGACCTACGCCCAGCGCCAGGGCAGCAACCCCTTCGCCAACCCGACGACCGGCAACGACGGCGACGGCAGCCGTGTGCGCCACCGTGTGTGGCTGACGGCCAGCGTGAGCTTCTGAACCCCGTTCCGAGCGCCGCCCGGCGGTGCGCTCGCCCTCTGATTCCCCTTTTGGGCGCTCTTTCCATGAACAAGACATTCCGCAGCATCTGGAACCCCACCAAGCAGGTCTTCATCGCCGTGGCCGAGAACGTGGTGGCCGGGGGCTCGCGGGCGGGCAGCGCGGTGGGCAGCAGCGCGGGCCTGGGCCTGTTGGCGGCCCTGCTGCGCCCCATGAGCCTTGGCTTGAAGGCACTCGGGCTGCTGCTGCTGGCCCTGCCTGCGGTGCACGCGCAAATGGCGGCCAGCACGCTGCCTGCAGGCGGCCAGGTGGTGGCCGGGCAGGCACAGCTCAGCCAGAGTGCGGGCAAGCTGGTGGTGCAGCAGGGCAGCCAGCGCGCGGCCATCGACTGGCAGAGCTTCAACGTGGGCAAGGACGCACAGGTGCAGTTCGTGCAGCCGGGCAGCAGCAGCGTGGCCTTGAACCGCGTCACCGGTGCCGACCCCAGCCAGATCTTCGGCCGCATCAGCGCCAATGGCCGGGTCTACCTGACCAACCCGCAGGGCGTGCACTTTGCCCCCGGCGCCAGCGTGAACGTGGGCGGCATCGTGGCCACCACGCATGCCATCGGCAACGACGACTTCATGGCGGGCCAAGACCGCTTCACGCGCAACGGCAGCACCGCCAGCGTGGTGAACGATGGCGACATCCAGGCGCAGTTGGGCGGCTATGTGGCGCTGCTGGCGCCCGAGGTGCGCAACGGCGGCGCCATCATTGCGCAAATGGGCACGGTGGCCCTGGCCGCTGGCGAGGTGGTGCAGCTGCGCTTCGACCTGAACGACCGGCTGACGCAGGTGCGCGTGGAACCGGCCACCATCCGCACGCTGGTGGACAACCGCCGCGCCATCCAGGCGCCGGGCGGCTTGATCATCCTGGCCGCGCAGTCGCTGGACCAGTTGCTGGGCGGCGTGGTGCGCAACAGCGGCCGCGTCGAAGCCACCGGCATGCGCCAGGTGGGCGGCAAGATCGTGCTGGAAGCCAGCCACCGCATCGACAACAGCGGCACGCTGAATGCCAGCGCCGGGGCCACCTCAGCAACCGCCGCCGGCGGCCCGGCCGGCAGCGTCAGCCTGACCGCGCCCGTGGTCGACAACAGCGGCAGCATCGTCGCCGCCACAGCCACCGCCACAGCCACCACCACAGTCACCACGAACCCTGCCGACAGCCCCAGCGTGGGCAGCATCCTGGTGCAGGCCGGCAACTTCAATCAATCGGCCAAGGGGCTGCTGGACGCCAGCGGCACCACACAAGGCGGCACCGTTGCGCTGCAGGCCAGTGGCCGGCTGGATGTGTCGGGCGCTGTCAGGGCATCGGCCACGGCCGACGTGCAAAGCGGTGGCACGGCCACGTTGACTGCCATGCCGACCCTGGGCGGCAACATCGCCTTGCAGGCCGCACAGATTGAACTCGACAACGCGCATCTCGACGCCTCGGGCGGCCGCGGCGGGCGCATCACGCTGGACGCCAGTGCGCCGGCGCTGGGTGGTGCCACTGCACCCGCAGCAGGCCAGCCCGGACCCCAACCAGCCCCCCAGCCTGTGCCGCAACAGCCGGGCCACGTGGCGCTGCTCGGCAGCACCCAACTCACAAGCCGCGGGCGCAGCGGCCAGGGCGGCAATGTCAGCCTGTTGGGCGACGACATCAGCCTGAGAGACGCCACCGCGCTGAATACCGCCGGCAGTACCGGCGGCGGCACGGTGTTGGTGGGTGGCGACTGGCAGGGCAGCAATGGCGTGTACCAGGCCACCACGGTCAGCATGGAAAGCGGCGCCAGCATCGTCGCCAGCGCCACGCAAGACGGCGACGGCGGCAAGGTCGTGTTGTGGAGCGATATTCACAACGCCAATTCGGTCACCCATGCCGGCGGCACTATTTCGGCCAAGGGTGGCGACGCGGGTGGCGATGGCGGCCATGTCGAAACATCGGGCCACACGCTGCTGGTGGGCGCGAGCGCAAGGGTTGACACGCTGGCCCCCGAGGGCAAGACCGGAACCTGGCTGCTGGACCCTGTCGATTTCACCATCAGCGCCGGCGCAGCAGGGCAAAGCACCAGCGGCATCGGTGCGACCACGCTCAGCACCAATTTAGGCAGTACCAGCGTCACCATCCAGACCGACGCATCCACGGGCGGCCAAGGTGACATCCACGTCAACGCGGCAATCACCAAGGGCGGCGCCACCGAAACCACACTCACGCTCAAATCCCACCGCGACATCAATATCAACAGCGGTGCCAACATCACCGCCACCACAGGAAAACTCAATCTTGTGCTGTGGACAGACTACGTCGGCGCGGGCAATGCAGGCCGCATTCTTCTCACGGGTACCACGATCAACACCAACGGCGGCCACGTCTGGATGGGCGGCGAAGCAGCCAGCGGCACCGCTTGGAATGGGCTGACCGTTGGCAGTGGCGTTGCCACTACCTGGTCGAACAACCAACAAGCCATCAGCCTGACTGGCGGCACCAGCATCAATACCGGTGTGGGCAACGTGTACATGTCCGGCCTGTCTTGGGCTTCTGGCGCCAATACGACTGGTACGTCCAAT
>JBBRVT010000201.1:0-8131 GCA_038246615.1 Burkholderiales bacterium | reverse complement strand
GACTCGACAAGTTGCACTTAGCTGCGGGGACCGGGCTTGGTGACCTTGACGAACACGCGTCAGAGCACACACATCAATCCGGCTTGATGCCAACCCCTCAAATTTGACAACGTGCCACTACTAAATCTGCAGGATCGCGTCCCAGGCCATTGATTCCATTGAGTCACTGGTCGGAATTTCGGTGAAATTCGGGGTCTGGTGTCGAACTCGGCGGGGCTGACGGCCAGCCCGCATGCGCGCCTGCGAGCTGGGTTCGCAGCACGGGGCGGGCTAGCGCCAAGCCCGGCCAGCGCCTGCTGCGCGGACCTCAGGCCGTGCCGGGTGGAGCCATGGCACGCTGCAGCACATGGCACAGGTCTTCCTGTGTGTTTTCCTTGTGCAAGAGGTGGCGCACGCCCAGGCGCTGCGCCTCGCTGCGCAGGGCGTCGGGGATGTAGCCCGAGCTGATGATCACCGGCAGCAAGGGGTTGACCAGCGCCAGTTCGCGCGCCACCTCCAGCCCATTGCGGCCGGGCATGTTGAAGTCTGTCACCACCACGTCAAAGGCCGAGGGGTCGGCCCACACCGCCTCGAGCGCGACGCCGGGGTCCAGAAACGCAGTGACGCGCCAGCCGGCGCGCTGCAGCAACCGCTCGGTCAGCAGCGCCATGACCTCGTCGTCGTCGATCACCAGCACATGGCGGCCACCACCTTCGTCCAGGCCGCCCACCACGCTTTCGCGCGGCGGGCGCGTCAGCGCGGCGGCGTCGGCGTCGGCGTCGGTCGCCGGCAGGCGCACATGGAACACGCTGCCGCCGCCAGGCGTGCTGTCCACGTCGATGCTGCCGCCATGTTCGACCACGATGCCATGCACCACCGCCAGGCCCAGGCCCGTCCCCTGGTTGACCCCCTTGGTGGTGAAAAATGGCTCGAAGATGCGCTCGCGGGTGGCGCTGTCCATGCCGACGCCGTCGTCGGCCACCCACAGGTGCACGCGGCCGCCGCCGTCCTGGTCCAGGCCCACTTCGATGCGGCCCCGGCCGTCGTGCAGCGCATGCCAGGCGTTGGTGCACAGGTTCATCAGCACCCGCTGCATCTGCGTGGCGTCGCAGCGCACCCACACCGTGCCGGGCGCCAGGCGGGTGTCCACCTGCACATGGCGCGGCAGCGTGCTGCGCAACAGGGCCAGGGTTTCCTCCAGCACCGGCTGCAGCGGCTGGGCCTGCAGCACCTGCGGCTGGCGGCGGCTGAAGGCGAGGATCTGCTGCACCAGGGTGCGTGCGCGGCGGCCGGCCAGGCGCACCTGGTCCAGCGGCAGCAGTGCCGGATGGCCTGCGTCCAGGGCTGCGCGCGCCAGGGCCAGGTTGCCCAGGATGGCACCCAGGATGTTGTTGAAGTCGTGCGCAATGCCGCCGGCAAGCGTGCCGATGGCTTCCAGTTTTTGCGCTTCGCGCAGCTGGGCTTCCAGCGCCGCGCGTGTCTCTTCGGCTTGTCTGCGGTCGGTGATGTCGGAGGCCTGCACGATGAAGCCATTCAGCTCGCCCTGCGCGCCCCGCACCGCATGCACCGCTGCCGAAGCCCAGCGTGGCTGGCCGCTGGCCGAGGTGAAGGCGTCTTCGGCCAGCACCGGCGCGTCCGAGGCGGCAGCTTCCTGCAAGCGCAGCGGCCAGGCCCGCTGCATCTGGGGCTGGTCGTGCCACCACACGGTGTCCCAGAACAGGCGGCCGATGATCTGCTCGCGCGGAGCGCTGCCGCCCAGCGGCAGTTGCTCGTTGAAGTCGATGACATGGCCTTGCGCCGACAGGATGGCCATGAACTGGAATTGGCGACCGAAGGCGATGCGAAAGCGCTGTTCGGACAGTTGCAGCAGCTCAAGCGTGCGCTGGAGCTCGGCTGTCAGCTGGCTGACCTGGTCAGCGGGCAGGCCAGGCAAAGGGGGGCGATCCATGCCCGATCATGGGCAGGCACAGGCCGCAGCGTCAAGCAGCAAAGCCGGGGGTGCCCGCTGCAGGCGCACCGTTCCCGGCCCGGCATGCACGCCGGTTGCATCTGCAACGTTTTTGCCGGCTGGTTGCACATGATCGGACCAGGACCGTGGTTTGCGACCGCACAGACTGGCGCGGCAGCCGCCGGCAAGCTCGTCGGCAACCCAGCGGCCGACGCGGATCGACGGCGCGAAGTGCATCGGATTCGCGCAAGGCGGACATTTCGGGCACTGCAGCGGCGGCTGTGCTAGCCGTTGCCCGACAGCGTCACCGCCAGGCCCAGGCCCGCGACCGCACCCAACACCACCAGCAGACCAGCGACCCACAAGGTGCGCACGCGGTTGATCTCGACGCGCTGGATGAGCTCGGCGTTTTGCTCCGCCAGCGCATTGATGAGCGCGGACGAAGCCTGCATCTGCTCATGCAGCTGCGCAATCGACTGCTCGGCCTCGGCCAGCCGCGCGTGCAGGGAAGCCACGACATCCTGGCCCGCCCGGGCCGCCACGAAGCCGCTCGCCGGGGGCGGCGTGGCTGCTGCCGCCAGCGGCGGGCGGCCCACTTTGTCCCAGAGCTTCTTCGCACCATCGGCGATCACAGGGGCGTTCTTGATCACGTCACCCCAAGGCACCAACTTCAACACCGTCATCCAGCCGATTGGCATCTGGTCTCTCCTTGGTCAGCTGATCCGGCCTCGGCATGTGCTGCCGCTCTTTGCCGAGACCGTTGAAAACAGGGGGGCTGCGCGGCAGCACGGTCACCGCAGCATGCGACGCACCTCCTGCTGCCGTCGCTCGGCGAAATGATGCTTCGTCACGGCGCCAAGATGCATGCAGATGGCGAGGTAGAACACGGCGGGCAAGACCAGGTTGTGCAGGAAAGCCACCACGGCCGCCAGCTCGGCATTCGGTGCCACGAGGCCGGTCACCGTCCAGCCATAGAGGTCCAGCACATCGCCGCGCCATGCCGTGAGGAGGATGCCCGTGACGGGGAAGGCAAGCATGAGCCCGTACAGACCCACATGCGTCGCTCGGGCCAACTGGCGCTGCCAGACCTGCAGGTCGGCCCGCATCGGCGGCGCAGGGCTCTGGCCCAGCCAGGCCATGCGCAGCACCACCAGCAGCAGAACCGTGACGCCGAGCGCCTGGTGGGTCGCCATGTAGACGCCGCGCTCCGGGTGATCAGCCGCCAGCACGGAGGTGAACAGGCCCATCGGCAGCAGGATGAGGATCAGCGTGCCGATGACCCAGTGCGCGTAGCGAGAGACGCGGCCGAAGGCCGTCGGCGTGTTGCGCAGCGGCATGGGGCCCTGCACGCGCCGCCTGCCCTGCGCCCAGACCGCCCAGAGCAGGAACAGTGCAGCGGTCGCCGCGATGGCGGCCTGTGCATTCAGGACGAACGGCTTGATGCGGTCGGCCCAGCGCGCATCGGCGGGAATGGCCGCGAAGGTGCCATCGAGGTTGGCCAGGACGATCGACCAGGAGATCATGACCAGGGCCAGAGACGCCGTCAGCGTGCCCAAGGAGCGCAGGGTGCGGCTGGCGTGGTTGAGGGCGAATGCGAGAAACGCAGCCAGTATGAGATAGAACTCCGTCACGCGCGCTTTCCTTCGGTCACTGGATGGGTGATCGACTGCGACGCCTTGCGGCAAGTGCCCGCATGAAGGCAGCCAGCCCTGTCGGTCTGCCGATCATCACCTATCCGCCAGAGGGCCGCACTTCAGCCTGGCTTGCGGACTTTCCAGACATGCCCGGGAGGGGAACCGATGCGCCCGGCTGGCCGGCGTGCCGGCCCGCCATGTGGTGCTGACCGGCCCGCCATGCCAGCGTGGAGGCGCAGCAGCTGCGGATGGCGGCGGTGTTGGCCCTCGACCCAATCCGACTCGCCGGGCCCGGGTTGGCTGCCTTCGATGTCGCACAGACAACACCGGCTCGTGGCGCCATGGTGCAGCGCCATGCCGAAAACAACCTGGCTTGCACCTCGTGCCACGAAGCAGGTGCTGCCAAACGGTATGCGATCCCCTGGGTTGGCGTGACCGCGACCTGTCCGCAATACCGCAGCCGCGCAAACCAGGTCAGTCCCTTGGAAGAGCGCGTCAATGGCTGCATGGAGCGCAGCATGAACAGCAAGCCCTTGCCTCTCGGCGCGCCCGCGATAAAGGCCTTCACGACCGACACCGCCTTTCTTTCAAAGGGCGTGCCCTGGGGGCCCGACAGCTTCGACAACGGCGCCGGCATGCACCGCCTGCTCACGGCGATGCGATTCGTCCGCCGGAACATGCCATTGGGCGCCAGCCACACGGCGACGGTGTCGAACGACGACGAAGCCTGCGACGCCACGGCGTTCGTGTTGTCGAAGCCGCAGCCCGTGAAGGCGCATCTGGACGCTGAATTTCCCGCATGGTGGAACAAGCCGGTCGATGCCGCGTTTCCACCCCGCATGTCGGGTGCAGGCGCCGATCAGCATCGGCACGGGCCCTTCCCGCCATTGGCCCAGACCCAGAAGCAGCGCGAGATGAGGGACAGGCAGCTGGCTGACCTGGCCGGGGGCGCCCGCGCCCCCGGGGCCGATCAGAACTTGCCGAACTGCAGGTAGGCCTGCTGCGGGTCCACCCCCGACAGGATGGCACTGCGTACCTTGTTCTCCACACCCAGCGCACGCTCGGCCTCGGTGACGATGGCCTCGGCCTGCGCCTGCGGCACCACCACCAGGCCGTCTCTGTCGCCCAGCAGGTAGTCGCCGCCGCACAGGCGCACGTCGCCGATCGTGATCGGCTGGTTGAAGGCCGTTGGCAGCCAGCGCGAGACGATGTCCTTGGGCGTGCGGAAGCGGCACCACACCGGGAAGTCCATGTCCAGGATGAACTGGCAGTCGCGGGTGCCGCCGTCGGCGATGTAGCCCAGCACGCCTTTCAGCTTCAGGGTTTCGGCGGACAACTCGCCCATCAGCGCGACCTCGTGGTTGTGCGGCTGGCACACCACCACATGCCCGGCAGGCGCCTGTGACAGCAGGCCGGTCCAGCCCAGCAGGGTTGCGTGGGCGTCAAAGTCGGAACCGGTCTTGCCCTCGACGGTGAACACCGGACCGGCCAGGACTTGACCCTCCTTCAGCGGCCGGATCTCGGGCGGCAGCACGCAAGGGCCCAGCCCCATGCCGCGCATCACGTCATACAGCACGCCGGTGTACAGGGCAGACAGGCGTTGGGTCAGATGGCGCATGGCTTGGGTCTCCTGGGTGAAGTGGGATGGTCGACGCACGGCTGCGTATTGTCGCGCTGGCCGCCGGCCCGGCCTTGCCCCCCGGCGCAACTGCGGGCGCCGGGCGCCCTGCTCTCGCATCGAGGCATCCAGCAGCGGGGGCGGTGTCGGATGGGGACACTGCGCCAGCGTCGTGGTCCTGGTGCGCGGCCTCAGCCGCCACTGCGCAACAGCAGTGCGGGGTTGAGCTGCATCTGGCGCAGCAGGTAGCGCGCGCCCAGGCCCAGGCTCACCACGCTGACCACCAGCGCGGTGAGCGCGCCGCTCCAATACAGGCCGAGCGGGTCCATGTCCAGACGCCAGCGCAGCAGGCCGGTTGCAAGCAAGCTGCCGGCCACGGTGGCAAAGCTGGCAGTCACCAGCGCGAGCAAGGCGTACTCCCACAGCAGCACCTGGCGCAGCAGCGTGTGGCGCGCGCCCAGGGCATGCATCACGGTCGCGTCATACACCTGCCGGCTGCGGCTGGCCGCCACCACGCTGCCCAGCACCAGCAGGCTTGCTGCCAGACACACCAGCGCCACCACCGCCAGCCCGCTGCTGGCGCGGCCCATCAGGGCGCGGGTCTCGCGCAGCAGCGACTCGGTGCGCACGGTGGCGATATTGGGGGCCACTGCGGCGAGGCGGTCTTGCGCGGCCAGGGTTTCACCGGCGGGCAGGTAGGCCGCACCGACATGGCGGGTGATGAACGGGTCGAGCACGCCGTCGCTGAAGATGGCCTCCAGCCACAGACGCGACTGCATGCGGCGCTGGCTGTAGATGGCCGTCAGCTGCGCCTCCACCGACACGGCGAGGATGTCGAAGCGCAGCATGTCGCCGACCCCCAGGCCGAGCTGGTCGGCCTCGTGGTCTTCCATCGCCACCAGCGCTGCACCGCTGTGGTTCTCGGGCCACCAGGCACCGCGGTCGATCACCACATCGTCGAAGTTGCCGGCGCGGTTGCTCAGCTTGTGCTCGTCGCGCGCCTCACGCGCGCGCTCGCTGTCGCCGCTGTCGCGCAGCACCACACCGTTGACTGCCGCCAGGCGGCCGAGCACCAGCGGCGCGATGCGCACCTGCTGCAGGCCGGGCGAGGCTTGCAAGGTTTCCTGCAGCAGCGGGATCTGCTCGGTCTGCACGTCGTAGAACACCAGCGCCGGCGCGTTGGCCGGCACGGTCTCATTGACCGTGCGCAGCAGCGTGGCGACCACCAGCGTACAGGCCACCAGCAAGGTGAGCGCCGAGCCCAGCGAGAGCAGGGCGGGGCGCAGCGGCGATGCGGGCTGCCGAAGGTTGGCCAGCGCGAGCTGTGCGGCCAGCGGCAGCTGCCAGCGTGTGCGCATCTGCAGCCATGCTGCCAGGTGCCTGAGCGCGCGGGTGATGGCGTCGAGCAGCAACAGCAGCGCGGCGACGGCCAGCACGAACGCCGCACCAAAGCGCGGGTCGGGCAGGGCCAGCACCAGCAGCACGACCACCAGCGCGCCGACCGCTGCGGTCAGCCACCAGGCGGCGCGCGGCGTGCGCAGCGGTTGCCCATCGGCACCGCGAAACAGCACCGCCGGGGTGACCGACAGCGCCCGCCCGAGCGCGGGCAGCGCAAACGCCAGCGCAGTCAGCACACCGAACGCCAGCGCCACCAGCGCGGGCTGCCACAGGCCGCCGGGCAGCAGCGCCATCGGCAGGCGCCCGGCGGTTGCCAATGCACCGGCCAGCGCCATCAGCATGCCCACCAGCACCCCGGCCGCGCTGGCCAGCAGCGCGAGCATGAGGATCTGGATCAGCACCAGCGCGGCAAGCCGGCCGTCGCGCAGACCCAGCGCGCGCAGCGTGGCGAGCGAGGCGAGCTTGCCCTGCAGGTAGGCCTGCACGCTGTTGAACACGCCCAGGCCGCCGATGAACAAGGCCGAGAAGCCGATCAGCAACAGCCCCGAGCCGATCTGGCCCAGCACCTCGGCCATGCGCCCGCTGCGCTCGTCGAAGGTATCGACCTCGGCGTCGAGCGCGGGGAACGCGGCGGTGAAGGTGTCGCGCCAGGCGCTGGCTGGCTGGTCGGTGCGCACGCGGTAGCGGTAGTCGACCCGGCTGAGCGGCTGCAACAGGCCGGTGGCCCGCAGCGCGCCTTCGGCGACCAGCACCGGCGCGCCGCTCCAATCGGCACGCAGGCTGCGGTCGGGCTGGCGGGTGACGAGGGCGCGCACGGCGAGGCTCAGGTCGCCGATCTCCACCCGGTCGCCCACCGCGATGCCCATGCGCTGGGCCAGCGTGGCGTCCAGCGCCGCACCCCAGTCACCGCCTTGCGCGGCGAGCGCGCTGCCCAGCGCGCCGGCGGGGGAGAGCGTGACCTCGCCGTACAGCGGGTAGACCGCGTCGGTGCTTTGCAACTCGATGAGCTGCGCGCGGCCGTCGGCACTGCGCAGCATGGTGCGCAGCTCGATCAGGCGCGAGACAGCGGCCGCGCCCCGGCCCGGCGCCTCCATCCACGCCAGCACCTCGGGCGGCAGCGGCCGCTGGACTTGCACCTCCACGTCGCCACCGAACAGCAGGCGCGCGTCAGACCGCAGCGCGTCGGCCAACTGGCGGTGCAGCCCGCCGCCGGCGGCCACCAAGGAAACGCCGAGCACCAGGCAGGCGACAAGGATCCACAGATGCCGGCCACTGGCGCGCAGGTCGCGCCAGGCCAGGCTAAACAGGAAGCGCATGGGCAGCTGCCGTGTCGGCTGGTGTGGCGTGGGTCGGGGTGTCGTGCAATTGACCGTCGTGCAGGCGCAGCACGCGGTCGCAGCGGGCCGCGAACGCCAGGTCGTGCGTGACCAGCACCAGCGTCGTGCCGAGCTCGCGGTTGAGCTCGAACAGCAGCGCCCGCACCGACTCGGCGGTGTGGTCGTCCAGGTTGCCGGTGGGCTCGTCGGCCAGCAGCAGGCGCGGCCGATGAACAAG
>JBBRVT010000200.1:0-8157 GCA_038246615.1 Burkholderiales bacterium | reverse complement strand
CAGCCATGGCTCAGCCAGCCTGCGCGCCGGCCTGCGCCGTCTGGGCCTGGGCCTGGGGATGGCTCTGGGCATGGCTCTGGGCCTGGGGCTGGGCCTGGGCCTGGGCCTGGGCCTGGATCTGCTCGCCAGCCTGGGCCTGGATCTTGCCCACCAGGGCGAACACCCGGGCGAACGGCAGGTGGCCGACGCCTTCGAGCACCAGGTTCAATTCGTCGAGGCTCAGTCGCAGCTGGATATCGGTCATGGCGTGGGCCGCAGCGGGCCGTTGGGTGGTGGGTGGTGCTGGGTGGTGGGGGTGGGTGATGTCATGGCATGCGTTGATGGCGGCCTGGGTGGGGGGCAGGGTGGGGTGCAGGATGGCGGGCAGGCGGGGCAGCTAATTCATGTCGATCTTGCTGCCCTTGACGGTGACATTGCCCTCTGCCTGGAGCTGCAAGTCCTTGGCCGAGGCGATGGCGATGCCGCTCTTGTCGAGGGTGATCTTGTTGCCATGCTTGTCGCTGAGCACGATGGCCTCGCCGTCGTCGTCCAGCAGCAGCTTGGCGCCCGACGGCATCTGCAGGCTGATCTGCTTCTTGTCGTCGTCCAGCGCCAGGGTCAGCCCGCTGCGGGTGACCAGGCCGCGCAGCGTGTTCTTGTCGCTGGCGTCGAGCACCGCCGCCGGCGGCGTGTTCTTGCTGCCGAACAGCGCGCCCAGCACCACCGGCTGGCGCGGGTCGTTGTTGAAGAAGCCCAGCACCACCTCGTCGCCCGGCTCGGGGCGGAAGCAGAAGCCGCGGCCCTTGCCGGCATCCGGTGCGGCCAGGCGCGCCCACAGGCCGCTGAGGCCTTCACCCAGGCCGGGCACCTGCACCTTGACGCGGTATTCGCCGTCGGGGTCGTCGCCCACCGCCTCGACCACGCCGACCTGCAGCCCGCCAGCCGGCGGCAGCAGGCCGGCGGCCGGCGCGCTGGCGATGTCGGGCCGGCGGTGGTGCGGCTGCGGGAACATTCCGAACTGCAGGTCGGTGGTCCAGTCACCGGCAGCGATGCGGTGGCACAGGCCGGTGACCAGGGCGGTGCCGACAAAGGCCTGGGCCAGGCCCTGGATCTGCACGCTGTCGAGCAGGCCGACGTGGCCCACCCCCTGCACCCGCACCCGACCGCGCAGCAGGCCCAGCTGGCTGCGTGCCGCCTCGGCGCTGGCCCAGTCCCTGGCCTCGGCGGCCAGCAGCGCGCCGGGGAATACCAGCACCGCCTTGTCGAAACCCAGGGCCTGGGCGGCGTTCGGGCCGCTCAGATCGCCCTGCGTGGGCGCCGACGGCCGGCGGCCCTGCGCCTTGGCCAGCTGCTGGGTGGCGGCGTCCCAGCTCCAGGCATCGACGCCGGCGTCCTGGCCCAGCGCGTCGCAGGCGAAGGCCATGTCGAAGATGTCGGTGCCCCAGGTGACATGCAGCGCCGTCTGGCCCGGCAGCTTGGGCGGGGCCACCCGCAGCGTGCCGTCGGTGACGGCCACCACCTGGCCCAGGGCCTCGGCCCGGGTGACCAGCCAGTCCCAGTCGCTGCAGTCGTACTGCACCAGCATCGGGTGCACCACGGTGGTGGCCTCCACCTCGGCCTGCAGGCCGGCGGCCTTGGCCAGCTTGGCAAACACGTCGCTGTCCTTGGCGTCCACCGACACCTGGCTGCGGCGCGGGCGGGTCATGCGCACGGCCTTGTCGCGCAATTCCACCTGCAGTTGCGCGCCCTGCGCACCGGCCTCGATGCCGTGGCGCACCACCAAGCCCTTGAACAGCACCGCGTCGCGCCCGGTGCGGCCCGGCCCGCCTTCATAGCGGGCCAGGATCTCGACCTCGGCGCCGGGCTTGAACATACCGCTGTCGCTGACCGGGAACTTGCCGGTGGTCGCATCGCCGTCGGCAAACACCAGCACGGCGCTGGGCAGGCGGTTGAGCTCGCGCCGCACGTCGACAGAGACCAGTTCGATCTCTGCCGCGATGGCCCGGCCACCGGACTTGACCGTGACGGTGACAACGCTCATTGCAACCCGCCATCAGCCGCCGCCAGCGGCGGAAACTGCAGTTGCCGGCCCGGCTGCAACTGGCGGAAGTCGTCCAGCCCGTTGTGCCGGGCCACCAGCAGGTAATGGCGCGCGCTGCCGTAGATGGACACGCACAGCAGCGGCAGGGTGTCGCCGGCCTGCACCGTGCGCACATGGGTCAGGTCGGGCGAACTCTTGGCGGCGGCACGCGCTGCGGTCTCGGTGGCGCGGTCTTCGACGAAGCCGACATCGAGCTCGGCACGCAGCGGGTCGCCCGATTCGTCGAACAGCTGGTAAGTGATGTCCAGCGTCTGCAGCCGGCCCTGGAAGCTGAAATCGCCCCAGCGCACCACCAGGAAATTGGGCTGGTGGATGTCGCCGTTCATGCGCAGGCACATCTTCTCGAACTCGGCGACCTTCTTCTTCACGCTGGGCGGGCCCATCAACTGCTCGGCGCCGAACTGGTGCACGCCGGTGCCGTCGATCACCAGCTGCAGCTTCAGCGCACCGGGCTGGGTGAGCGCATAGCGCGCCGGCCGGCCCTCGGTGTTCAGCGCCTGCAGCCTGGCGTCGTTGTAGACCACGGCATGGCTGCGCTGGTAGCTGGCCGGGTTGAACATCAGCGTGATCTCGGCCGGGCTGGCCGGCCGGCGGCGGCGCTCGTCGAGGTAGCCCTCGATGCGCATCTTCTCCAGCTTGAACAGGTTGACCAGCGACATGGCGGCTCGGGGCGGGCCGTCAGCGGTCGCGCTCGCGCGCCAGCGCCAGCATCACCTGGCGCACGCACTCCTGCACCAGCTGCTCCATGTCGAACCCGGCCTGGCCTGCGGGCAGCAGCTGGCCGTGCGGGCCGTCCTGCGACGGCGCCGGGCGCTCACCGCCGACCACGGTGCGGATCACCAGTTCACGGATCTCGATGGGCATGCAAGGTCTCCTGGGGGCGGTGGTGCCGGGCATCAAACCCGCAGCACCTGCATGCGGCCGTAGGCCAGTTCCATGGTGTCGATCACCAGGGCGGGCTGGCCGGCGTCCAGGTCGGAGGTGGACCAGCGCACCGGCCAGGCCTTCATGAACAGCCAGGCCGCCAGCGGCAGCCGGTCTTCGGCCAGCAGGCTGACCAGCACGTTGGAGGTGGCGAACCTGAAGGCGCTGAAAGCGGCGTTGAACTCGAGGTTCAGCGGCGAGCCCACCACCATGCCGCGCTCCAGCGTGAGGTTGCCGTGGCTGATGCGCTGCGGCAGCTGCTGGGTGTAGAGGTTCTGCCCGCCTTCGGTGACGGTGGTGGTCTCCACCGTCACGCCCAGGCCTGACACCTTGGCAAAGCGCAGGTCGATCGGGTTGGGCAGCACGCCACCGGCCAGGAACAGCACCGAAAAGCGCATGCCGAGGATCGGGGCGCCCATCAGTGCGTCTCCACCGCGATGCCGGCCACTTTCAGCAACAGGGTCTCGACCGCTGCGGCATTGCTGTCGGCCTGCAGGGCGGGCGCGTCCAGCTTCACCGGCAAGGCCTTCTGCACTCGCCAGCTGACCACCGGCGTGCCGTCGGCGTCGCACAGGCTCACGGTCAGGGCACGCAGCTCGCCGCTTTCCAGCCAGTCGCGCAGCTCGGGCATGCCCCGGACCACGCCGCGCCGCAGTGTCATGTCGCTGTACTGGTCGATGCGCCAGCGCACGATCTGCTCGCCTTCGGCAAAGCTCAGGCCGTGGCGGTAGGTCAGCGTCTCGTACTGCCGTGTGAGGCCGGTGACTTCGGCAAAGCCCATGGCCACGCTGCCCACGGTGACGCGGAAGTTGTAGGCCGCCAGCGGGTAGGCGGCGGCCTGTGCGGCGATGCTGTGCGCCATCGTTGGCGGCGTGCGCTCAGGACTCTTCGATCAGCACCGCGTCGGCGGTCAGCTGCATCGATTCGATCGCCACGTCGTTCGCGCTGGCGCTGAAGCTGGGCGCGTCCAGCTGCGTCGGGAAGGCATTCAGCACCTTCCAGGTGATCACCGCCACGCCGTTTTCGTCGCACAGGCGGACCATGATGTCCTTCTTGACCACCCGGTTCAGCGCCACGGTGTTGATCCAGTCGTACAGCACCTTGATGCTGATGCCGGCGACCACGCCCTTCTTCAGCGTGAGCGTGGTGATCTTGGGCTTGCCCGGCATGTACATGATGCGCGGCCCGGGGCCCTGGGTGGCGCTTTCGATGTGGGTGATGGTGTCGTAGGCGATGTTCAGCCCGGAGACCTCGGTGAAGCCGATCGCCATGCCGTCGATCTCAACCCGGAAGTTGTAGACCGGCAGCGGATAGGCGGCCTTGATCTGGTCCTTGGTCATTGCCATGATGGTGTGCGCCTTGCAGTGACGGTGTCAGGGGTGGTGGCCGGGGCTGGCGGGTGTGCAGGCCCGGCTTCACTCGGTCTGCAGCTTGTGCGAGAAGCGCAGGATGATGAATTCGGCCGGCCGCACCGCAGCCACGCCCACCTCCACCACCATGCGGCCGGCCAGCACGTCTTGTGCGGTCATCGTGGTGCCCAGGCCCACGCGCACGAAGTAGGCAGCCTCGGGCTTGGCACCGGCCAGGGCGCCGCGCTCCCACAGGCCGTAGAGGTAGCTTTCGATCATCGCCTTCACCTTCAGCCAGGTGGTGGCGTCGTTGGGCTCGAACACCGCGAAGGCGCTGGCCTTGCGCGCTGACTCCTCGATCGTGATGAACAGGCGGCGCACCGAGACATAGCGCCATTCGTTGTCGTTGCCGGCCAGGGTGCGTGCGCCCCACACCAGCGTGCCCTTGCCGGTGAAGGCGCGGATCGCGTTGATCGACTTGCCGGCGGTGGCGTCTTCGTTCAGGCGGTCCTGCTCGTCGTCGGTCACCTTGCTGACCGGGCCGAACACCGCCATCACGCCGGCATTGGCGGGCGCCTTCCACACGCCCTGCTCGCGGTCGGTGCGGGCGTAGATGCCGGCCACCGCTGCGCTGGGCGGCAGCACCACACGCTGCGCTTCCAGCAAGGTGCGGGCGGCGTTGTACAGGCCGGTTTCCGATCGGGCCACGGTGGCCAGGGTTTCGCCGGGCGACTGCGGCAGCACGATGGCCGCGCGCGGCACGTCGGCGGCGGCGGCCACCGCACCGGTGCCCTCGCCGCTGCGCGCGATGTCGAAGCCGCCGGCGGCATTCGCGGCCTTGAAAGCCGTCCAGGCAGTGACGATGTCGTTGCCGGTCTTGCCGTTGGCGTCGACCAGTGTCAGCAGGGTGCCTGCAACATTGAAGCTGGCTGCACGCGCCTTGGCCCCGGCGGTGATCGCCACACCCGGGTTGCTGCCGGCCACGCCGGTGTAACTGACGACGATGCCGCTGGGCCCGCCCACCCCCAGGCTGCCGCTGACATTGACCGCAGCCGCGCCAGCGCGGTTGATGTCGACGCCTTCCGGGCGCCAGGCCACCGGCAGCGAGGTCTGCAGATACGGGTGGTAGGCGGCGCCGTACATCAGCTTGGCCGACAGGTTGCTGTCGTTGCGCAGCGCGGCAGGGTCACCGCCATGCACGTCGATGATGGTGAAGCGGTCGCCGAGCTTGGCGCACTGCGCGAGCGCCTCGCCGCACAGCTCGTAGTAGGCCGGCGCACTGAGCAGGCAGGTGGCATCGGTCAGCACCAGCAGCGTAGGCTCGTCCTCCCGCTCCAACGCCGCCAGGCCGGCGCTGAAATGCGCCTTGGCCGGGCTCGACCGGTAGTTGCCCACCGACGCCACCCAGCACGGCCCGCCGCCGTTCTTGAAGTAGTGGCTGATGGCGTGGTAGAGCGCGTACGCCGTGGCAGGCCCGGCGCCGGCCAGCGTGGGCGCGCCCCCGGCGGCGCCGGGCGAGAGGGTGAACTTCTGCCACGGCGGGCCGCCGAACTCGGTACTGAATTCGAGCAGCGTGGCCACCCGCACCACCTTGGGCTCGGCCGTCTCGGCCGGGCCCAGCTCGGTGTAGCCGATGAAGGCGGGCACGGCGGTGGCCACCTCGGCCACGGACGGCGGCAGGGTCGAGATCTCTTCGACATACACACCGGGGGTCTTGTAGACGGGCATGGGACGCACTCCGTTCGTGGCTGATGTGGACAGTGTCGGGGTCAGGGCTGCTGCACGACCCGCACCCGGGTCTGGGTGATCTGCGGCACGGCGGCGCCGTCGCTATCGCGGAACACCACCATGCGCACGCGGAACAGCGCCGACGGCTGGTAGCTCACCCGCAGCGCGCTCCAGATCTCGTTCTGCTCGCCCTGCGGCAGGGTGACGAGCTCCAGCACCAGCCGGTCGAGTTGCCGGGGCCAGCCTGGCCGGTTGCCAGGCTCGATGGCGCGGTGCTGCTGCAGGAAGCGGATCACCTGCCCGAGCTGGTTCAGGCCCTGCTCGTAGACCTTGAAGCGCGCAACCGCCAGTAGCTTCAGGTTGAGCTGGATTTCGGGCTGCAGCTTGCGCAGGCCGCCTTCGCCAGGCGCGCGCAGGTAGGGGTCGGCCGAGCGCAGGCCGGTTTCCTGCTCGATGTTGACCAGCAGCAGCGTGATGGCGTTGAGGCGGAACTCGATCGGATCGGCCTTGGCACCATCGAGCAACTGGACGCGGGCATCGCCGGCGTTGTCGTCGTCGCCGGGCGCTGCGGCCCGCACGAAGGCATCCAGCTGGTCGCGCAGCAGACTGAGCACGTCGCCGATCATGGGGGTTAGGCCTGTGTTGGAAGCCGGGCGTGCTGCGGGTGCAACCCGGCCCTGCCCGGACATTGTGGGATCGCCGATTTGCACAGCGCCACCCCCTAACTTGCACAAGGCACGCGCAGCCCGGCGGATGCCTGGCGGGCATGCCCTTACGCGGGATCGACCCGATTCACAAAACCCGATGGCGTGCGGCGTCAGCGGCCTCCCGGCCGCCGTGGATCAGACGTCGACCGCCAGCGCGCCGCGCCGGATCTGGTCGCGCTCCAGCGATTGAAACAGTGCCTTGAAATTGCCTTCGCCGAAGCCGTCGTCACCCTTGCGCTGGATGAACTCGAAGAACACCGGCCCCAGCAGCGTCTGCGAAAAGATCTGCAGCAGCAGGCGCGGCTGGCCGCCGGTCTTCAGCGGCTCGGTGGTGCCGTCGAGCAGGATGCCGCGGGTCTGCAGGTCGGCCACCGGCTGGCCATGGCCGGGCAGGCGCTCTTGCAGCATCTCGTAGTAGGCCGCGTTGGGTGCCGCCATCAAGGACACGCCGGCCAGTTGCAGGCTGTCGATGGTGGCCAGCAGGTCGTCGGTGAGCAGCGCCACATGCTGGATGCCCTCGCCGTTGAACTGCATCAGGAACTCTTCGATCTGGCCGGCACCCCTGGACGATTCTTCGTTCAGCGGGATGCGGATCTTGCCGTCGGGCGCCGTCATGGCCTTGCTGGTCAGGCCGGTGTAGTCGCCCTGGATGTCGAAGTAGCGGATCTCGCGGAAATTGAAGAACTTCTCGTAGAAGCCGGCCCAGTAGGCCATGCGCCCGCGGTAGACGTTGTGGGTGAGGTGGTCCACCAGCTTCAGGCCATGGCCCGGCGGATGGCGGTCGACACCGTCGATGAAGTCGAAGTCGATGTCGTAGATCGAGCGGCCGTCCTCGAAGCGGTCGATCAGGTACAGCGGTGCGCCGCCGATGCCTTTGATCGCCGGCAGGCGCAACTCCATCGGCCCGGTGGGGATGTCGATGGGCTGGGCGCCGAGATCGAGTGCGCGCTGGTAGGCCAGGTGCGCATCCTTGACACGGAACGCCAGGCCACAGGCCGACGGCCCGTGCTCGGCTGCAAAGTACGCCGCGATGCTGCGCGGCTCGCGGTTGACGATGAAGTTGATGTCGCCCTGGCGGTACAGCACCACGTCCTTGGAACGGTGGCGCGCCACCAGGCTGAAGCCCATGCGCTCGAACAGCGGTTCCAGCAGGTTGGCAATGGGCGACGCGAACTCGACAAACTCGAACCCCATCAGACCCATGGGGTTGTCAAACAGATCGGCCATGACGGATCTCCTGTTGGCGGTGCCAGGCAACGCAGGATGGGCGCCGACCGTCCGGCACACAGAAGTCAAGGCCCCTGGTCGGCGGCATGATACTGCCGGCCTCTGACCCGGCGGGCCGCCACGCCGGCGCCTGGTTTCAATT
>JBBRVT010000199.1:0-8173 GCA_038246615.1 Burkholderiales bacterium | reverse complement strand
CGCGCCCGGGCGTGAAGCGCAGCAGCGTGTCGCTGGCCGGGTCGCCCGCCAGCACCCGCAGGCCGTTGCCATCGTAGACCGCGAAGTGGTGGCCTGCCACCGCATCGGCGAGGCCGTCGAGCTGGTAGTCCAGCCCCGCCTGCACGTCGAAGCCCAGCAGCAGCAGGTTCTGGCCTGCGGCCAGCGTGCGGCGCTGGTCGGTGCCCACGTCGATCGCTGCGGCCGCTGCGCCGGTGTGCACGCGGAAGCTGAAGGGCTGGTTCGCGTTGGCGAAGGTCAGCGCGTAGCGGCCTGCCGGCAGCCAGTCGGTGGCCAGCGGGAAGCGGTGCGACCCGCCGCTGTCGCCGGACGACCAGTTCGGCAACCAGCCGACCGTGGTGCCGGTCGGCCCGTCGAGGTAGACGTAGTTGTTGCTGGAGCTGTCGCCCAACCACTCGATGAACAGCGGGCCCGCCTGGTCGAGCTGCAACTGGTATTGCGGCGCGGCGAGGCTGGACCCGTTGACCGTGATCGTCTGGCCCGGCGTCACCTGGGTGGCAGGCAGCACCGCCGCCGGCGTGCCCGGCGATCGCGCCAGCGTGATCGCCACCGGCTCGTCGCTGCTGCGGGCGTTGCGCAACAGGCGCAGCGTGATGTCGCCGCTGGCCGCGCCCGGGCCGAACGACGCGCCGGATGCCGCGCCTTCGTACAGCGAGCGTCCCCAGGCGTCGAAGGCCTGCAGCCGGAAGTCGCCGGCCGCAACGCCGGCCAGTGCCAGGTTGAAGCCGTCGTTCGGCGTGGCGGCGCTGCGCCAGAGCCACACCGCGCCGGACGGCGGCGCACCGAGATCGACCGCTTCGCCGGGCCGCAAGGCTGCGGCACTGGCAAACGGCCGGGCCTCGATCGCGAAGGCGCCGGTGGTCAGCCCGCTGGCGCGCACTTCCAGCCGCCAGGTGCCGGGCGAGAGGTACCAGGCCGGGCGCGGCAGCGCCCCCACGGCCAGCGTGCTCCAGTCGCTGGTGGTGCCGCGCGGCCCGACCAGCCGCCACTGCGCGCCGGTGAAGCTGGCGCTGGGCGTGAACACCACGCTGTCGCTGGCCGCCACCTGCAGGTCGAAGGCCAGGGTTTGGCCGGCACCGACGATCGTGCCGGCCAGCGCGGTGGGCGCAGCCGGGGCCAGCGCCAATGGCGTGGCCGGCGCATCGGCCCATTGCGCCACGCGCAACAGGCTCTGGCGCGCGCCGCTGGCCAGGCTCGGCTGGGTCCACAGGTGGTAGCTGCCCGCACGCGCCAGTGCCAGCGTGGCCACGCCACCGTCGGCCAGGCTGCCGCTGCCCACGGCCTGCCCCAGGTCGTTGGTCAGCAGCCAGGACAGGTTGGCGGGCGTGCCGGCGCTGTCGCGGGTGACGCTCAGCGACAGGGTGCCGCTGCCGCCACTGCTGCCACTGCCGCCGATGGCGGGGCTGTAACCGATGTTCGGGTAGGCGCTGACGGCGATGTAGTACAGGCCGGTGGCGGGCACGCTGTAGGTCAACGCGCCGTAGTAGGCCTGCGCCACCACCACGCCGCTGGCGTTGAACAGCTGGGTGTACGGCGTGAACGTGCTGCCGGACGGGCTCAGGCGCAACACCTCGCCGGCGGCCAGGGCCACCCGGTGGAAGTCGACATCACGGTTGCCGAAGGCGCCGTCGCCGATGGTGATGTCCACGCTGGCCGACTGCCCGGCGCGCAGCAACAGGTCCCGGGCGGCGGCAAGCGTGTCGGGCACGTCGGTGCCCGGCAGCGGTGCGGCCGCGCCCTGGCGCGCCAATTGCAGGCGCAGCAGGCCGGCGCTGGCCGGCACACCGGCGCGCGGAGCGATCGTCGGATCGTAGGCGGCGTTGTCGTCTCGGCCGACCCCGAGGTAGTACAGCCCGGTGACCGCCACGGCATGGCTCAGCGCGCTGCCGGTGGTCGTCGACAGCTGGACGCCGGCCGCATCGAACAGGCGCAGGCGCTGCGCCAGGTTGCTGGCCAGCACGGTGAAATCCAGGTTGTCGCCGGCAACGGCCTGCACCCGCAGCAGTTCGACATCTGCGGCGTCGGGGGGCAACGTGATGTCGGTGGCGAGGCTCTCACCTGCGGCGGGCAGCAGATCGCGTGCGGTGTCGAGCGTGTTGCCGTCCACCACGTAAGGCTGCAACAGGTGGGCCAGTGACACATTGCCGGGCGCCGCAGCCTGCAGCCGCAGCACCTGGCCGCCTAGCGCGGTGCCCGTCGGCAGCAGCAACTCGGCCTGCGGCGCGGCGACCAGCGGAGCGTCTTGCGCGCTCAACAGCCGGAACCGGGCGCTGCCGGCTGCGCGGCCGTCGGTCTCGAGCCGCAGCGTGTAGCGGCCGGCGGCCAGGGTCATGGGCGTGCTGTTGCCGTCCTGGCTGCCGAGCGACCCGCTGCCCGGCTGGCTGCCCGTGTCGGCATTGAGCAGCACCCAGCGCAGCGCGCTGGTGGCCGGCGAAAGCTGGTCAAACTGCAGCTGGGTGCTGCGGTCGAGGGTGAAGCCGTAGCCCACCGCATCGCCGGGCGCGGCCAGTGCGACGGTCTGGGTCTGGCCCAGCACCAGGGCCTGGCTGCGCGCAGCGCTGCGGTGCAGCGTGAAGGAATAGTCCAGCGCGGTCGTCGCGCCTGTCGCGCCTTCGACCGACATCCAGTGGGTGCCCGACCGCTGTGCGGTGTAGGCGCTGCGATCAGACGTCAGGCTGTTTTGCCCCCAGACCCGGGTGGCGCCCGGATCGAACAGCGAGAAATAGCTGGTGGCGCTGGCCGTGCCGGCCTGGAAGTACAGCCGGTCGCCTGCAGCGAGGTCGACCCGGTACAGCGCGGCCTGGCCGCCGGCCGGCAACTGGCCGCGGGTTTCGGTGCCGGGCACCAGCGTCACTGCGGCCTCGATGCCGATCAGGTGGAAGGCGTAGTTGCCGGTGCGGTCGCCGCTGCCATCGACGGTGAGCTGGTAGCTGCCGGGGTCGAGGTCGAGAAAGCTGTCGCCGGTCTGCGTGAGGTTGCGCAGCGAGAACTGGTCGGTGTTGTTGGGGCCTTGCAGCTGCCACGAGATCTGGTCGCCCTGCACGCCGTCGAACAGGAAGCGGGTGCGCTCCTGCACGCTGAACTCGAACCGGTCCTGCTCGCCCGGCTGGTCGATCGACCCCTCGATGCGGTGCACGCCAGGGGCCAGGTCGCCCGACAGCAGCAGCTTGGGCTCGAATGTCTCCAGCTTCCAGTTTGTCGGCAACGCGACGCGGCTGGCCTGCGCGGTGGCGGTGAGCCGGGCACGCACCCTGCCCAGGGTACGGCCAGCGTGGAGACGCAGGGCGGCAGCGCGGCTGCGAGCAGAACGGTTCGGCATCGGGAGATTCCTCAACTGGCAGTCAGGTCGGCCCGTGCGGGTGGCACGGGGGCTGGCCGCTCGTCTCGCGCGCATGGTCCGAGCCTATTCTCGGAAGAGTGTAGGAGGGGGCCATGACCGTTTCCGGTCACACCCACCCCGCGTCCGTGGGGGTGCGAAACCAACGGTTACCTGTTGCCACCGATCAGGGCATGAAGGCCGTCGTTTGCGCCCAAGAAGACGAAGGCCGCCCCCAGGTTTTCCCCATCCCCATGGGGGCCTGACGCGCAGCGGCAGGCCTGGGGCGCTCTCGATGCGCATCGGCGCCGACCGGGGCTCGCACCGCACTGCACGGCCGCGTCCTGATCCACTTCGGCCTGCTCCATCAGGCGGCCGCGGTGGTCGGCGGGATGGATCGCAGTGGTGGTCTCGTCGCCACGGTCAGCTTCTTCGGCATGCAGGTGCCTCGCCGGTGCAGCCGCCCATGCTGCAAGACCCGTGTCCGCAGGCGGTGACACATGAACCTGCTGGGGCGGGGGCCGGTCGCTGTCGCCCGGCGACGGTCGGCAGCGGACGTGAAAAGGGCGCCAGGTCGTTGATCGACTTGGCGCCCTGATCTTGCTTGACCATCGTCAAACAGTAACTTGGTGGAGCCGGGGGGAATCGAACCCCCGTCCGCAAGCCATCGCCGGCCAGTTCTACATGCTTAGCTGTCTGATTTGTGTCTCATGGGCCTTGTCGCGCAGCAGCACGCTACGAGGTCCACCAGTCACTTGAGTCTCGCTCCTGGCTGAATGACGCAGCCAGGCACCAGCCAATGTGAATGACTTCGCAGCCGTCAGCGCCAATTGCTTGGTGCCTCCGGCCCGGCCCATCGGCCAACCGTTGCGAAGCTCACCGGTTTTTAGGCGGCGAGGGCGTACGAGGTATCGTTCGCAGTTACTTTGTTTCCAGTGGTTTTACGAGCGAACTGGTGCTCGGCATGCCCTGAACCGACTCCGTACCCACGTCGAAGCCAGGTCGGCCCCTGGAATCCAGCAGTTTAGGCCAGTTCCAGCCATTGCAAGAGCTGAGCAGGCGACGACAGCACCCGGTCGGCACCCCAGGCGTCGATCGGCTCCCCTTGGCCCAGGTAGCCCCATGCTGCGGCCAGCGTGACCATGCCGGCGGCGCGGCCGGCCACGATGTCGCGGTGGTCATCGCCGATGTACGCGCAGACTTCAGGCGCCACGCCGATGCGCCGCGCTGCCTCGAGCAAGGGAGCAGGGTGGGGCTTGGCGTGCGGCGTGGTGTCGCCGGCAATCACCACCCTGGCACGCTGCGACAGGCCCAGGCCATCGACCAGCGGCGCTGTGAAGCGCGTCACCTTGTTGGTGACGATGCCCCATGGCAAGCCGGCACGGTCCAGGGCGTCCAGCACCGGCCGCATGTCATCGAACACCCGGGTGCTGTGCAGCAGGCGCTCGGCATAACGGTCCAGGAAGGCGGTCCTCAGTCCGTCGAAGCGTTCATCGCCCGGTGCCACGCCGAAGGCGATGCCGACCATGCCGCGCGCCCCGGCACCCGCCATCGGCCGCAGATCCTCGTGCGCCAGCGGCGGCAGACCATGGGCAGCACGCAGGTCGTTGGCAGCACCTGCCAGGTCGGGCGCGCTGTCGATCAGCGTGCCATCCAGGTCGAACAGCAGGACCGGCCGCGTCGTCATGCCGGAACCCGGCAGGCGAGCATGTAGTTCACCGAGATGTCGTCGCTCAGGCTGTAGCGCTGCGTCAGCGGGTTGTAGCCCAGGCCCTTGAAGGCGCCCGCCGCCAGGCCGGCTTCGCGCACCCACCGGGTGAGTTCGTTGGGGCGGATGAAGCGCTGGTATTCGTGGGTGCCCTTGGGCAGCAACTTCAGCAGGTGCTCGGCGCCGACGATCGCATGCAACCAGGCCTTGGCATTGCGGTGGATGGTCGAGAAAAACACCCAGCCGCCAGGTTTGGCCAGGCGTGCGCAGGCTTGCACCACCGACGCCGGCTGCGGCACATGCTCCAGCATCTCCATGCAGGTGACGATGTCGAAGCTGGCCGGCGACTCCTCGGCCAATGCTTCCGCCGCGACCTCGCGGTAGCGCAGGCCGGCCACGCCGCTTTCCAGCGCATGCAGTTGAGCCACGCGCAAGGGTTTGGTCGACAGGTCGATGCCCAGCACCTCGGCGCCGCGCTGGGCCATCGATTCGGACAGGATGCCACCACCGCAACCGACATCGAGAACGGACTTGCCGGCCAGCCTGGCCTGCTGGTCGATCCAGTCCAGGCGCAGCGGATTGATCTGATGAAGCGGGCGGAAGTCGCCCTCGGTGTCCCACCACTGGTGGGCCAGGTCACCAAACTTGGCGAGTTCCTGTGGGTCAGCGTTCAGGTTCATCGTCATATCGTAACGGCTGTGGACGCCACCGCTGCCTCCACCTGCGAAGCCCGGAAACGACAAACCCCGCCGAGGCGGGGTTTGTAGAGGCATTGCCCGTGAGGGACAGCGCCGGTGCATGGCCCGCAGGCCAATGGTCAGCGCCTGGCGCGGGTTCCCACCACCTCGATCTCGACGCGGCGGTTCTTGGCACGGCCGTCGGACGTCTTGTTGTCAGCCACAGGCTGCTTCTCGCCCTTGCCTTCGGTATAGACGCGGTTCCTCTCGATACCCTTGCTGACCAGATAGGCCTTGACGGCTTCGGAACGCGCCACCGACAACTTCTGGTTGTAAGCATCGGTGCCGGCCGAGTCGGTGTGGCCGACGGCAATGATGACTTCCAACGCGACAGCCGAGGTCTTGCCGACCAGGTCGTCCAGCTTGGCCCTGGCTTCGGGCTTCAACACCGACTTGTCGAAGTCGAAGAAGGCGTCGGCGGCGAAGGTGACCTTCTCGCTGACAGGAGCGGCTGCAGCAGGCGCCACGATTGGTGCCGGTACCGGCGCCGGAGCGGGCGCGGCGGCCGGGGGTGGCGGCGGCACCACGCGGGGGGCCGCAGCCGGGGCCGGGGCCGGAGCCGGAGCAGGCGCCGGCGGCTTCAGCGCGCCGTCGCAAGCCTGGTTGGCCGTGGCCGGCGTCCAGCTCGCATTACGCCAGCACAGCTCGTTGGAGCCGTTCTTCCAGACGGTGCCGTCGGTGCTCTTCCAGTTGTCGTCGGCCTTGGGCGTGCCGCCCGAATGCGCAGCGGCAAAGGCAGCCAGCGGGGCTGCGAGCGCGGCAGACGCGAAAAGAACTGCCACCTTGTTGAGTTTCTTCATGATTCTCCTCTCGAGGAAAGCCGCAGATGCCTGCGTAATGTCCAAATCGGAAGCAATAAAAGCCGGCAAACACCCGGTTTGGCAAGCGTTCACCACCGATGAAACATTGTGCCATAGGGCCTATGGCAGACCTGATTTTCAGCCGCCAGATGCGTTGCGCAGTGGCGGTTGTTGCATTGCTGCGACACCCGGGCGCCGCATAGAATCTCCGGCTGCCACGCAGATCGGTCTGCGCAGGCACCCTTTTCCCCACGGCGCCGCCCCGCCGCACCTGCATGACGCCCTTCGCCAAGGAAACACTGCCCATCAGCCTCGAAGAGGAGATGCGCCGCTCCTATCTGGATTACGCGATGAGCGTGATCGTCGGGCGCGCATTGCCCGATGCGCGCGATGGCCTCAAGCCGGTGCACCGGCGCGTGTTGTTCGCGATGCACGAGTTGAACAACGACTGGAACCGCCCCTACAAGAAGAGCGCGCGCATCGTCGGCGACGTGATCGGCAAGTACCACCCGCACGGCGACACGGCGGTGTACGACACCATCGTGCGCATGGCACAAGACTTCAGCCTGCGCCACATGCTGGTGGACGGCCAGGGCAACTTCGGCAGCGTGGACGGCGACAACGCTGCAGCCATGCGCTACACCGAGATCCGGCTGTCGAAGATCGCCCACGAGATGCTGGACGATCTGGACAAGGAAACCGTCGACTTCGCGCCCAACTACGACGGCTCGGAGAAAGAGCCCACGGTGCTGCCGGCCAAGTTGCCCAACCTGCTGGTCAACGGCAGCGCCGGCATCGCAGTGGGCATGGCCACCAACATCCCGCCGCACAACCTCAACGAGATCGTCGACGCCTGCCTGCACCTGCTGAAGTCGCCAGCGGCAACGATCGAGGAACTGATGGAGATCGTGCCGGCGCCCGATTTTCCTACCGCCGGCATCATCTACGGCATCAACGGCGTGCGTGAGGGCTACCGCACCGGCCGCGGCAAGCTGGTGATGCGCGCCAAAGTGCATTTCGAGGACATCGACAAGGGCGCACGCCAGTCGATCATCGTCGACGAGCTGCCTTACCAGGTGAACAAGAAGACCCTGCTCGAGCGCATTGCCGAGTTGGTGCACGAGAAGAAGATCGACGGCATCAGCCACATCCAGGACGAGAGCGACAAGTCCGGCATGCGGGTGGTGATCGAGCTGAAGCGCGGCGAGGTGCCCGAGGTGGTGCTGAACAACCTGTACAAGCAGACGCAGCTGCAGGACACCTTCGGCATCAACATGGTGGCGCTGATCGACGGCCAACCCAGGCTGTGCAACATCAAGCAGCTGCTGGACATCTTTCTGGAACACCGCCGCGAGGTGGTGACGCGGCGCACGGTGTTCGAGCTGCGCAAGGCGCGCGAGCGCGGCCATGTGCTCGAAGGCTTGGCGGTGGCGCTGGCCAACATCGACGAGTTCATCGAGACCATCAAGACCAGCCCCACGCCGCCGGTGGCCAAGGCCGCGCTGATGGCCAAGAGCTGGGACTCCAGCATGGTGCGCGAGATGCTCACCCGCGCCGAGGGCGACACGCCCGG
>JBBRVT010000198.1:0-8220 GCA_038246615.1 Burkholderiales bacterium | reverse complement strand
TGCTGCGCATCCAGCGCATGGCCAACTCCGACAGCGATACGCTCAACAGCCTGGCCGACGAGATCCTGAAGGACGTGGCGCTGACGCAGAAGTTGCTGCGGCTGGTCAACACCACGCCGTACCGGCGCAACGGCCACGGCGTGGGCACCGTCTCGCGGGCGGTGGCGCTGGTCGGGCTGGCGGGCATCCGCAACCTGGCGCTGTCGCTGGTGCTGGTCGAGCACATGAAGGACAAGGCCCATGCCCAGCGCCTGAAGGAGGAGTTCCTGCGCTCGATGCTGGCGGCTCAGCTGGCCCATGCGCTGTCGGCCGGCGCGCGTGACGCGGAAGAGGCCTTCCTGGGCGCGATGTTCTACAACCTCGGCAAATTGCTGACCGAGTACTACTTTCCCGACGAGGCCGACGCCATCCGCACCCAGCTGCGGCTGACACCGGCGCCGGCCGGTGGCCGCCTGCACCCCGACCAGCTGGCCGACCGCGCCGCCCAGATGGTCCTGGGCCTGGGCTTCGAGGCGCTGGGCATGGGCGTGGCGCGGCACTGGAACCTGCCCGACAGCCTGCAGCGCTGCATGCGCCGGCCCGAGGGCGTGCTGCCCGCCCAGCCGCTGGCCACCGGCCCGGAGCGGCTGCGCTGGCTGGCGGTGGCGGCCAATGAGGTGTCGGATGCGGTGTGGCATGCCGACGAGGCCAGCCTGCCGCAGCGGCTGAACGCGGTGTTGCAGCGCCACGGCCGCGCGCTGGGCCTGGCCGCGCCGCAGCTGCTGCGCGCCGTCGATGCCGCCCGCAGCGCGATGGCCGAGATGGCGCCGGCCATGGGGCTGGTGCTGCCCCGCGGCAGCCGTGGCGAGCAGATGCTGGCGCACGCGCTGCCTGCCGAGGCAACCGACACCCTCACGCCGCACCGGCTGGTGGCCACGCTGACGCCGCAGTCTGCCGCCGGGCTGTCAGCAGCAGAGTCAGCCGCAAAGCCGGCCGCCGCGAACGCTGCCGACGAGCCGACGCTGCGCCTGGTGGATCCACGCCTGCCCGGCCTGCTGCCAGCGGCATCGTCGCTGGTCGTCAGCGAGATGCTGGCAGCCGGCATCCAGGACATCACCGAGACCCTGGCCGGCGACAGTTTCCGGCTCAACGAAGTGCTGCGCATGGTGCTGGAGACCATGTACCGGGCGCTGGGCTTCCAGCGCATGGTGTTCTGCCTGCGCGACCCGGCTAGCGGCCGGCTGCACGGCCGCTTCGGCCTGGGCGACCGGGCTGCGGCACTGAGCCCGCTGTTCCAGGTGCCGCTGCGCTGGCCGGCTAACCAGCCGCCCGACCTGTTCGGCGCGGTGTGCCTGAAGGGCAGCGACACGTTGATCGCCGACGCGCATGCGCCGTCCATCGCCCAGCGGCTGCCGGTCTGGTACCGCCAGCAGGTCAATGCGCCATCGTTCCTGCTGCTGCCGATGCAGATGAGGCAGGCGCCGTTCGCGTTGATCTATGCCGACCAGGCCCACGCAGGCGCGCTGCTGGTGGGTGACCGGGAACTGGCGCTGCTGCGCACCTTGCGCAACCAGGCGGTGATGGCATTCCGGCAGGCGGCGCCGCACACCTGATGCGCTGTGGCGCGCTGCGCTGCGATGCGGTGGGGGTGACGAGCCTGACCCCGGCACTGGTCACAACGGTTGGGGCTGCTTCGTTCCCGACCTGACCCGGTTGGCCGCGCTTCCATGCGGGGAGGCCCGTCCGGGCAGATTGTAGGTGAAGCCCTTTCAGGCCCCATGCAGGCCCCGGCGCCGGCCCCACCCGGGCCCCGACGGGCGGGCGCGGGCGGCGCGGCACAATCCGCAGTTCCCGTCATGCAGACCCCGCAGCATTCCATGCTCCCTGCCACCCTGGCCCTGGTCGACGACGACGCCACCTTCAGCGAGTACCTCAGGCCCTACCTGGCTGGTCGCGGCGTGGCAGTGCAGTGGTTTGCCGACAGCGACGACCTGCTGTGCAGCGCGCAGCCGTTCGGCTTCGATTTCTACGTGGTCGACCTGATGCTGCCGGGCATCGACGGCCTGAGCCTGATCCGCCTGCTGCGCCGCCGCACGGACGCCGGCGTGCTGGTGGTTTCGGGCAAGCTGGCCGACGATGTGTTCGACCAGGTGATGCTGGCCGGCGCCGACATGCACCTGGCCAAGCCGGTCACCTTCGAGCAGGTGGCGCTGGCGGTGGCGGCGGTGTTCCGGCGCTCCGGCGGCAAGCGGGTACTGCGGGCCACCTGGCGGCTGGACCAGGCTGCGCGCCGGCTGCTGGCACCGGACGGCACGGTGATCGAGCTGAGCCCGACCGACGCCAGCGTGCTGGCCTGCCTGCTGGAGGCCGACGGTGCCACCGTGGCGCGCGACACCCTGGCGCAGCGCCTGGGCCTGTCGCTGAACGAAGACCCCAACCTGCTGCACGCCACCATCTACCGCCTGCGCCGCCGCATCGAGCGCGCCACGCCGGGGCCGGTGCCGCTGCAGTCGAAGTCGCGGGTGGGCTACGTGTTCCGCGCGCCGCTCGCGCCGGCCTGAGCCAGCGCCGGGCCGTTGCCGGCGCCCACCAGGGCCTCGGCCTGCGCGTCGTCCAGGCCCCAGTCGTCGGTCGGCAGCGGAAACACCAGCTGCGCCACGAAGCCGCGCGGCAACGCGTTGGCCAGCACCAGCTGGCCGCCGTGCAGGTCCATCACCTGGCGCGCGACCGACAATCCCAGCCGCCGCCGTGCCGGCTGGCCCGGCAGTGTCGGGGGCATTTGCAGCTGCGCCGGCGCCATGCCCGGGCCGTCGTCGGCCACTGCCAGGCGCAGGCCGCCGTGGGCCGGCAAGGTGTCGATGTCGAGCCGCACGTTCACTGCCGGACCGCCGTGTGTGAAGGCGTTGTTCAGCAGGTTGCGCAGCGCCAGCCGCAACAGGCCGGGCTCCACCTCCAGGCTGTCGACCTCGGTGTGCCAGGCCACTGTCAGCCGTTCCAGCTGGCGCGCCCCCAGGTCGCCCAGGGTCAGGTCGACGAGGAAGTCCAGCGCCACCTCCTGGCGCACCAGCGCGGCATCGCGCGTCAGCAGGGTGGCGGTGGCCAGGATGTTGTCCAGCACCGAGCGCACGTCGCCCAGCACCGCCTGCGCCTGCATCAGCTGCGCGCCGGCCTGGGCCGCGCTGGCGCGCTGCGGCTGGTGCAGCACCTGCACCGCATGCTGCAACGCCAGGCCCGCACTGTGCAGCGGCTGGCGGATCTCGTGCGCCAGCATTTCCAGCAGGCTGTCGTGCTCGGTGGCCAGTGCATCGCGCTGGACCAGCAGGGCCTGCAGTTCCTGCGCGGTCTGCTCGGCCGCCGCCCGGCTGGCGGTCTCGTCGATGCGGGCCTGCCGCGCCTGCAATTCGGCCCGGTGCAGATCGTCCAGCACCATGCCCAGGTAGCCCAGATTGCCGAACAGCGCGGCCAGCGCGGCCGCGCCCAGCACCAGCCACCAGTCCCAGCGGCCTGCCACCGGCGGTGCCGCGGCGATGGCGAAGGCCCGCAGCACCAGCGTCGCGGTCAGCAGCCACTCGGCCCAGGCCACCCAGCGGGCGGTGGGTGCGCCGCTGCTGCGGCTGTCTTCCCAGGCATGCCGGCCGACGATCGCGGTGCCGACGATCAACACGGCATTGGCGAAGCTGGCCGGCACCCGCGGGTCGGCGGACTGCAGGCACAGCGCCCAGCCGGTGGCGGCCAGCGCCACCAGCGCCAGACAGGCGCCCAGCTGCAAGGGCTGGCCCATGTGGCGGCGCAGCGCCAGTACCCGCAGCACCAGCGCGGCCAGCAGCAAGGCCGGCAGCAGGCCTTGCTGCACCGCTGCGGGCAGCCCCGGCGGCAGCGGATGGGCCAGGCCGCCCAGCGCCAGACAGACGCCCAGGGCCAGCGTGCCGGCGGCCCACAGCTGCACTGCCTGGGAATGCCGCGGGCCGCGCAGCACCAGCCAGGCGGCGCAGGCCATCAGCAGGTGCAGCAGCCCGACCGTGGCGGTGGCCAGCTGCGCGACAAGGGGCGTGTTCATGCCGCCACGGCAGCTGCCTGCTGCGGGAACACCAGCCGCGCCACCAACCCGTGCGGTTGGCGCGGCTGCAGGCTCAGGCTGCCGCCATGGCGCGCCATCACGCCGCGCACGATGCGCAGCCCGAGGCCGCGTGACGACGGCCGGCGGCCCGGCAGCCGGGCCGAGCCAAAGGCCGGCGCTGCCTGCCAGTTCGGCGGCGGGCCCACGCCGTCGTCGATGACGCTGAGCACCATCGCCGGCGGCTGCGCTTGCAGCTCGCACTGGATCAGCACCGACACCGCCGGACCGCCGTGGCTGAAGGCATTGCGCAGCAGGTTGCGCAAGGCCAGCCGCACCAGGCCGGCCTCCAGCTCGGCGGTGTCGGGCAGCGCATGCCAGTGCACCCGCACCAGGCGGCGCTGGGCATCGGGCAGGTCGCCCAGGGCCTGCTGGATCAGCGGCATCAGCGGCGTGTCGGGCATGTACAGCGCGTCACCGCCGCCCAGCAGATTGGCTGCGGCCAGGGTGTTGTCCAGCACCGAGCGCACGTCGGCCAGCACGCCCTGGGCGCGCTGCAGTCGCTCGGCGGCCTGCGGCAGCCCATCGTGGCGTGGTTCGTCCAGCACTGCCCGGGCGGCTTGCAGCGCGCCGCTGGCGTTGTGCAGCGGCTGGCGGATCTCGTGGGCAAGCAGCTCCAGCAGGTGGTCGCGCTCGGCAGCCAGCACATCGCGCTGCTGCAGCAGGTCGCGCAGGCTGGCGGCGCGGTCTTCGGCGGCTTCCCGGCGCAGGCGGTCGGCCCACTGCGCCTCGACGGCGCCGCGCTCGGCCGCCCGGCTGCGGCCCAGCACCAGGCCCAGGTAGCAGAGGTTGCCGGCCAGGGCGGTCACCACCGCCAGGGTGACGGCCAGCGCCAGGTCCCAGGGGCCGCCGTCGCCGCCCGGTGGCACCCAGCCGGCGATGGCGGCTGCGGTGCGCAGCGCGATGCTGAGTGCCAGCAGCCCTTCGGCGGCGGCCAGGCCGTGGCCGATGCGTGCGCCCAGCACCTCGCCCAGCACCTCGCCCAGCACCTGACCCAGGGCCACCGCATGGCGTGCCAGCACCAGCGCTGCCACGACCAGCAGCAGCGCACTCAGCGCCAGTTGCGGCTGCACCACCGGCCACAACGCGGCCAGGTGGTGCAGCGTGCCGGCCAGCACCCAGGCTGCGGCGGCGCGCTGCGGTTGCAGCGGCCACCCCAGCTCCTGCCGCAGCGCCAGGGTGCGCAGCACACAGGCACCGACCAGGCCGTGGAAGGCCAGCGCCCGGCCCAGCCAGGGTGGCAGCAGCGCATGCAGCCCCAGCACGGCCAGCGCCAGCCCGGCCAGCAAGGCGCCACCCACCCACAGCGCCAGCGGCAGGGTGGGGTGGCGGCGGCGCAACAGCGCCCACAGCGTCAGGGCAAGCACGCCGTACAGAACGCCCGCCACCAGGGCGACCAGCGCAAGCGGGGAGAACGGCAGCATGGATAGGTCGGCTCGGCAGGCTGGCAGTGCGGGGCGCGTTGGTGGCGCGTCCGCAGCGCATCAGCGGCGCGTCGTCGGCGTTGTCGGCTCTGGTGGCGCTGGTGGCTCTGGTGGCGCTGGTGGCGCTGGTGGCTTTGTCGGCTCTGGCGGCATCTGCCTGCGCCGCGATTGTGCAGGCGGGCCTGTGCCTTGTGCCCGGTGCCCCGTGCCTGTCAGTCGGCCGCTTGCTGCAGGGCGGCCTCGCAGTGCAGCACGGTGGAACCGTCAGCCCGCGCTTCCAGCGCGCCCGACCGGGTGAGCTCCATCATCACTCGGCTGACCATGGCGCGCGATGCGCCGATCATGTCGGCTACCGCCTGCCGGGAGATGCGCCCTTGCACCACCTGCAGGCCGTCCTCTGGTTCGGCCAGGTCCATCAACTGCTGCAGCACGCAGCCACGCACATCGTGCAGCGCCAGCAGGGTGATGCGCCGGTTCTTGCGCCGCAGCCGCTGCACCATCACCTGCAGCAGCGCCGGCAACAGCGTCTGCGACGCCTCCAGGCAGTCGAGGAAGTCGTGGCGGCCGATCACCAGCACCGCGCTGGGCACGGTGCAGCGCACCGATGCGCCCTGCGGCTGGCCGTCGATGGCGCTGAGCTCGCCGAAGTGGTCGCCCGGGCGCAGCTGGTCGATCACCAGCGACCGGCCGCGCTGGTTGTGGCGAACCACCTGCGCCTGGCCCTGCAGCAGCACGAACAGGTCGGTTTCGCGACCACCCTGTTCCAGCACCACCGCACGGCGCGGCAGCTGCTGCAGTACGGCGCGCGCTGCCAATTGGCGGGCCAGGCCGGGTTCCAGGCTGCGCAGCAGCGGCACGCCGGCCAGGACGTCGGTTGCCACCTGCGGCCGCACCGTGGTGGCAGGGCTGAGTCGGCCTGCATGTACCAGCGCGGGCAACGGCAGCCGGCGGCTGCCGTTGCCGATGTGGTGGCGCAGGTCGGGTGTGCTGAGATCGGACATGCGGTTGGTCTGCTGACGACCAAACAATCATATCTGATCGTCCTGATCAGCGGCTGGAGATCTTGCGCGTCCGGTCAGGCGTGTGCGGTGCGTGGCGGCGTCGGCCGCTGCAGCATGTCAGCGCAGTTGCAGCGCGTCGTCGCCGAAGTGCAGGCCCAGCGGCTCGATCAGCAACTGCTTCGGCCCGGCCTCCACCTGGCCGGCCACGCGCGCACCGATGCCCAGACCCTGGGCGATGGCCACCGTGCGCTCGGCATCGCCGGGGGCCACGAACAGCGCGAAGCCAGCGCCCATGTTCAGCGTGCCATAGGCCTCGTGGTCGCTCTGCTGCGCCTGCTGCTGGATGAACTTCAGCACCGCCGGCACCGGCGGCAGGGTGTGGATGCGGTAGGTGAAGCGGCCAGGGTGGCGCAGCAGCTTGCGCCAGCCGTGGCCGGTGATGTTGGCGTTGTAGTGCGGCACGATGCCGGCCGCCCACAGCGCCTCGGTCACCGGCGAATACAGCACCGTGGGCGCCAGCAGCGCCTCGCCATAGCGCAGGCCGGGGTGGCCGGCCGGGTCCACCTCGGTCAGCCAGCCCTGCGGCAGGCGTTCGATCAGCTTGCGCGCCAGGCTCAGGCCGTTGGCATGGATGCCGCTGGAATCGAGCAGCACGATGGCGTCGCCTGCGGCCAGCCGGTCGCCGACGCTCAACCGCTGCTTGGGGTTGATCAACCCGGTGCAGGAGGCCGCCAGGTCGATGCGGCCGCCCTCGACGATGCCCGCCAGCGCCGGCGTCTCGCCGCCGCCCCAGGCCACGCCGCAGGTGTCGCAGGCGGCCTTCCAGCCGGCCACCAGGGCCTGGGCGCGCCCGGTGTCGGCAAACCAGTCGCTGCCGCCGGCGGCCCAGTAGGCCTGCACCACCAACGGCGTGGCGCCCACGGTGATCAGGTCATTGACCGCCATCGCGATGGTGTCCTGCGCGATGCCGGCATACCAGCTGCGGCCGGTGAGCGCGGCCATCTCGTCGGCCACCAGTGCCTTGGAGCCCAGGCATTCGACGATGCTGGCGAGGTAGAACGGCCCCACGTCCACCACGTAGGCCGACTCGCCGCGCGAGGCCGCCACCTCGGTGAAGCCATGCCCGGCCAGGTGGACCGCAGTGGCCGCTGCGGCGCGCTGTGCGCTCACCTTCAGCGGGTCGATCAGGTCGTAATCGACGCCCGCTTGCGCATAGCTCAGGGTGCCGGGGCCGGAGGGAGCGTGGGAGGAACTCATGCGCCAGATTATCGGCGAGGCACCGCGCCCCAGCTGCTGCCCGGCACCCTGGCCGGGCCGGACAAGGCGGCCTGTCGGCGCGCCTTCTGCGCAGGGTGCGCCGCCTAGAATGTCGCCATGTCCCATGTCGTCCTGGCCCGCAAGTACCGGCCCCGCAGCTTCTCGCAGATGGTCGGCCAGGCGCATGTGGTGCAGGCGCTGGGCAATGCGCTGACCAGCGGGCGCTTGCACCACGCTTATCTCTTCACCGGCACCCGCGGCATCGGCAAGACCACGGTCAGCCGCATCCTGGCCAAGAGCCTGAATTGCACCGGCCCCGACGGCAGCGGCGGCGTCACCGCCCAGCCCTGCGGGGTGTGCCAGGCCTGCACCGAGATCGACGCCGACCGCTACATCGACTACATCGAGATGGACGCTGCCAGCAATGGCGGCAAGGACGAGATCC
>JBBRVT010000197.1:0-8323 GCA_038246615.1 Burkholderiales bacterium | reverse complement strand
GGGAGCGGCCCGGCGTTTCCTCATGCGCGCCCCCAGACCTGCCGCTGCGCGTCAGGCCCCCCGAGGGGGAATGAGGAAACTTGGGAGCGGCCCGGCGTTTCCTCATGCGCGCCCAGGCGGGTTGGGCTGCGGTCTGCGCCCGGTCAGCCCGGCGTGCCCGCCTGTGCCGCCCGCGCCTTGCGCAGCAGGCCGTCGATGGCCAGCACATAGCCGTCCACGCCGAAGCCCACCACGATGCCGGCCGCCGCCGGCGAGATGCAGGAATGGTGGCGGAAGGCCTCGCGGGCATGCACGTTGCTGATGTGCGTCTCGATCACCGGCACGCCGCTGCCCTTGATCGCGTCATGCAGGGCGACGCTGGTGTGGGTGTAGGCGCCGGGGTTGAAGACGATGCCGGCCAGCTGGCCGGCGCGGTGCTGGGCACCGGCTTCCTGCACCCAGTCGATCAGCACGCCTTCATGGTTGCTCTGGCGGCAGTCCGCCTCGGCGCCGCGCTCGGCGGCGGCGGCACGGCACAGCGCCTCCACATCGGCCAGCGTGGTGTGGCCGTACACCGCCGGCTCGCGGGTGCCCAGCAGGTTGAGGTTGGGGCCGTTGAGCACCAGGATCTTGAGCGTGGTCATGGGGTGTGGTGGCCTTCAGGCGCTTGCGGTGGGGCAATGGTACCGAGCGCCACGGCACGTCGGTCGGCACGCCGGTCGGCACGTCGGCCCGCGCGCGCCATGGGTGCATGCGATCCCCCGGCCATGCGCCCGCTGCCAGCCGGCCCGGCTTAAGCCGGCCATCAGATGCGCTGACGAACATGCTGACCAAGGAGCCACCATGTTGCAGCCCACCAGTCACCCCGCCATTCACCCCACCAGCCACCCCACCGGCCACCCCGCGACCCTGCGCGCCCGGTTGACCGCCGCCGGCCTGCTGCTGTGCCTGGCCGCCGGCGCAGCGGCAGCCGCCAACCCGGCCGCCACCCCGGCCGAGCTGCTGGCCGGCTACACCACCCAGGCGGGCGCCCCGGCGCAGGCCGCGCGCGGCCAGGCCTTCTTCACCACCAGGCACGGCAAGGACTGGAGCTGCGCCAGCTGCCATGGCGCCGTGCCCACCCAGGCCGGCCGGCATGCCAGCACCGGCAAGCCCATCACCGCGCTGGCGCCGGCCTTCAACCCCGAGCGCTTCAACGACCCGGCCAAGGTGGAGAAGTGGTTCCGCCGCAATTGCAACGACGTGGTGGGGCGCGAATGCAGCGCCGCTGAGAAAGCCGACGTGCTGTCCTGGTTGACATCGCTCAAGCCATGACCGACCGCCACGCTGCCCACCACCCTGCCCGCCACCCTGCCCACCACCCTGCCCACCACCGAGGACACGCCATGACCACCCGCACCGCCAACACGGCGCCGTCCGGCACCCGCCTGCCGGCCCTGCTGCCGGCCCTGCTGCTGGCCGCCGCCTCGCTGGCCCCGTTCGCCGCGCAGGCCGACGGCGTCGCGGTGCCCATGCGCAAGGTCTACCAGCAGGAATGCGCGGCCTGCCACCTGGCCTACCCGCCGGGCTTGCTGCCGGCGGCCTCCTGGCAGCGGCTGACGGGCAACCTGCCCAAGCACTTCGGCACCGACGCCTCGCTCGACGCCGCCACGCTGCAGACGCTGTCGGCCTACCTGGCCAGCAACGCCGGCAGCTTCAAGAAGGTGGCGCGCGACCCCACACCGCCGCCGGACGACCGCATCAGCCGCGCGCCCTGGTTCGTGCGCGCGCACCGCGAGGTCGAGCCTGCCGCCTGGAAGCGCCCGTCCATCGGCAGCGCCGCCAACTGCGCCGCCTGCCACACCCGCGCCGCTCAGGGCAGTTTCAGCGAGTACGACATCCAGATCCCCCGATGAACCCGGACACACCATGACCACAGAACATCTGCCCGCTTCCACTGGCGCCGCCGGACCACCCCGCGTGCTGGTCTGGGACCTGCCGGTGCGCGTCTTCCACTGGCTGCTGGCGCTGAGCTTTGCCGGCGCCTGGATCACCGCCGAGAGCGAGCGCTGGCGCCTGCTGCACGTCACCCTGGGCTACACCCTGGGCGGGCTGATCGTCTTCCGCGTGCTGTGGGGCCTGGTGGGCAGCCGCCATGCCCGCTTCGATGACTTCGTGCGCGGCCCGCGCGCGGTGCTGCGCTACCTGGGCGCGCTGCTGCGCGGCCGGCCCGAGCACCATGTGGGCCACAACCCGGCCGGGGCGGTGGCCATCGTGGGCATGCTGGGCCTGGGCGCGTTGACCGTGGCCTCGGGTTGGGCGCTGTACAACGGCATCGGCGGCGAGCTGTTCGAAGACCTGCACGAGGCCGCCGCCAACACCATGGTGGCCGTGGTGGTGGCGCACATCGCCGGCGTGCTGCTGGCCAGCCGCGTGCACCACGAAAACCTGATCGGCGCCATGTTCAGCGGCCGCAAGCCGGCGTCTCCCGAAGACGGCATCCGCAGCGCCTGGCGCAGCGTGGCCGCGCTGATGCTGGTGGCCGTGCTGGGCTTCTGGGCCTGGCAGTGGCAGGTGGCACCGGCGGCGGGCGGCCTGGCGGCAGCTGGTGCGGAAGCCGGCCAGCGCGTGTTCTCCGCCCAGGCCGGTCGGCGCGGCCGCCACGACGACGACGACTGATCGGCCGGTCCGCCGGTCCGCCTGGCCCGACCTGACCGCCGCCTAACATCTCCCCATGCGCATCCTGCTGGCCGAAGACGACACCCTGCTGGGCGACGGCCTGCGTGCCGGTCTGCGCCTGGCCGGCTTCCAGGTCGACTGGGTGCGAGACGGCCTGGCCGCCGAGCGCGAGCTGCGCGCCCAGCCCTATGCCGCCGCCGTGCTCGACCTGGGCTTGCCGCTGATGGACGGTCTGGACGTGCTGGCCAGCGTGCGCCGCGCCGGCGTCACCCTGCCGGTGCTGGTGCTGACTGCGCGCGACGCCGTGCCCGACCGCATCAAGGGCCTGGACACCGGCGCCGACGACTATGTCGTCAAGCCGGTCGACCTGGATGAACTGGCGGCCCGCCTGCGCGCCCTGGTGCGCCGCGCCCACGGCCAGCCGCAGGAGGTGCTGCAGGTGCAGGACGTGCAGCTCGACCCCGCCGCCCGCACGGTGCAGCGTGCCGGCCAGCCGGTGGCGCTGTCCACGCGTGAGTTCGACCTGCTGCAGGCCCTGGTGCTCAACGCCGGGCGGGTGCTCTCGCGGGAGCAGCTGGAGCAGCACCTGTACAGCTGGGGGCAGGAGGTGGACAGCAATGCGGTGGAGGTGCACATCCACCATCTGCGCAAGAAGCTGGGCGCGGCCTTGATCCAGACGGTGCGTGGCGTGGGCTACCTGCTGCCCAGGAAAAGCCCCGCCTGATGCCGGGCCGCCTGCTGCCCCGCCTGCCACGCTCGCTGCAGGGCCGGCTGCTGGCCGGCCTGCTGGGCACGGTGGTGGCCGTCTGGCTGGCGGCGGCGGCCGCCACCTGGCTGGACATGCGGCATGAGCTGGATGAGATGCTGGACAGCCACCTGGCCCAGGCCGCAGCCCTGCTGGTGGTGCAGACCGCCGGCGACATCGGCGAAGACGCCCGCACGCCCGACGCACCCCAGCTGCACCGCTACGGGCCCCGGGTGGCCTTCCAGGTCTGGCATGAGGGCCGGCTGGCCAGGCGCTCGGCCAATGCGCCCGACGCGCCCATGGTGACGGCTGCCGCCCTGGCCAGCGCCCGGCCCGAACGCGACGACCACCACAGCCACGACCAGGACGACAAGGCCCGCCGCAGCGACCACAAGGACCCTGACCACGCAGAGCGCCGGCCCGCTCCGGCCGGCGTGGGCCTGGGCTTCCATACCGCGCGCTTCAATGGTGCCGATTGGCGCGTGTTCGTCGCCCGGGGGGCCGAACAGGATGTGCGGGTCTACGTCGGCGAGCAGCAGGACACGCGCGACGACATCCTGCTGGCCCTGGTGCGCGGCATGCTGTGGCCGATGGCCCTGGCCCTGCCGCTGCTGGCGCTGGCGATCTGGTGGGCGGTGCGGCGCGGCACCGTGCCGCTGCGGTTGCTGGGCCGCACCCTGGCCGCGCGCGACCCGCAGGCGCTGGCGCCGGTGCTGGTGCCCGGCGCACCGGCCGAGATGCAGCCGATGCTGGACGCGCTGAACCGGCTGTTCGACCGCATCACCGCGATGGTGGCGGCCGAGCGCCGCTTCACCGCCGACGCCGCGCATGAGTTGCGCACGCCCATCGCCGCCATCCGCACCCAGGCCCAGGTGGCGCTGGCGCAGACCGACGCCAGCGCGCGCGACCATGCGCTGCGCGCCACGCTGGCCGGCTGCGACCGCGCCGCCCGGCTGGTCGACCAGTTGCTGACACTGTCGCGCCTGGAGGCCGGCGCCGCGCCGGCCAGCGCGCAGCTGGACCTGGGCGCCCTGGCCCGGCGGGTGGTGGCCGAGCTGGCACCGCGCGCCATCGACCAGGGCCAGACCCTGGGCCTGGACGCCGCAGCGGGCTGCATGGTGCCCGGCAACGACACCCTGGTGGCCGTGCTGCTGCGCAACCTGGTGGACAACGCGCTGCGCTACAGCCCGGCCGGGTCCGAACTGCGGGTGGTGGTGGCACGCGGCGATGGCCAGGTGCGGCTGCAGGTGGACGACGGCGGCCCGGGCCTGGTCGAGGCCGACCTGGCGCGCCTGGGCGAGCGCTTCTTCCGCGTGCTGGGCAGCGGGCAGGACGGCAGCGGCCTGGGCTGGTCGATCGTGCGGCGCATCGCGGCGGCGCAAGGCGCGACGGTGGTGGTGGCCCGGTCGACCACGCTGGGCGGGCTGGCGGTGACGGTGCAGTGGCCGGCGGCCTGACGTCGGCATCTGGTACCGCACGGCGCAGACACGGTTCCTACAATCCCAGCACGATGCCCCTCGATCCGCGCGCCTGATGGGCTCCCGCTTCAACCTGGCGGCGGGCGGCACGGCGCGGCCGGTGGCCCTGCTCGGGCTGGCGCAGACGCTGTCCTGGGCCTCGTCGTTCTACCTGCCCGCAGTGTTGGCGCACCCGATGGCCGCCGACCTGGGGCTGGCCCCGCCCACGGTGTACCTGGCCTTCTCCGGCGCGCTGGTGGTTTCGGCTGCGGTGGGGCCGGCCGCCGGCCGCGCCATCGACCGGTTCGGCGGCCGGCCGGTGCTGCTGGCCTGCAACGGCATCTTCGCGCTGGGCCTGGTGCTGCTGGCCCTGGTGCAGGGGCCCTGGGGCCTGTTCGCGGCCTGGGCGGTGCTGGGCCTGGCCATGGGCGCCGGGCTGTACGAGGCGGCGTTTGCCACCCTGGTGCGGCTGTATGGCACCACAGCGCGCAACCCGATCACCGGCATCACGCTGATCGCCGGCTTTGCCAGCACGGTGGGCTGGCCGCTCAGCGCCTGGATGCTCGACCAGCATGGCTGGCGCGGCGCCTGCCTGGGCTGGGCCGGATTGCACCTGTTGCTGGGGCTGCCGCTGCATGCGCTGCTGCCGCGCGCCGGGCCGGCCGGGCCGGCTGCACCTGCTGCGCCAGCTGTGCCTGCTGCAGCCGCTGCCGCTGCCGCAGCCGTGGTTGTGCCGGCCCAGCCGGCAGCCGTGGCGGCCGCCGCCCCATCACGCTGGCTGCTGGGCATGCTGAGCCTGTTCTTCGCCGTCAGCATGTTCCTGGGCACGGCCTGGGCCACCCACCTGCCTCAGCTGCTGCAGAGCGTGGGCGCGCCGCTGGCGGTGGCCATCGGCGTGGGCGCGCTGGTGGGCCCGGCCCAGGTGGCCGGGCGGTTGCTGGAGTTCAGCGTGCTGCGCCGGGTACACCCGCTGCTGACGGCACGGCTGGCGTCGCTGGCGCACCCGCTGGGCATCGCCGCGCTGCTGCTGCTGGGCGCGCCGGCTGCGGCGTTGTTCGCGGTGCTGCACGGCGCCGGTAACGGCATCCTCACCATCGCCAAGGGCACGCTGCCGCTGGTGCTGTTCGGCGCCCAGGGCTACGGCGCACGCCAGGGCTGGCTGATGCTGCCGGCGCGGGTGGCACAGGCCGGCGCGCCGTTTCTCTTCGGCCTGGCGCTGGACGGCTGGGGCCGCGGCGCGCTGTGGTTGTCGGCCGCACTGGGCCTTGTGGCCTTCACCACACTGCTGGCCATCCGCCAGCCCCAGGCATGATGGGCTGGCGACGCGACATGACTGACCACCACCGCCACACCACCAGCCAGGCCCCGCACGGCCATGACCATGACCACGCCGACCACGGCCGCGTCGAGCCTGGCCAACACGGTCATGCCCACGGCCCCCACGGCCACGCCCACACGCACGCCCACACCCCCGCCAGCTTCGACCGCGCCTTCGCCATCGGCATCGCGCTGAACCTGGCCTTCGTCGGCATCGAGGCCTTCTACGGCTGGCGCATCGACTCGCTGGCACTGCTGGCCGATGCCGGCCACAACCTCAGCGACGTGGCCGGCCTGGTGCTGGCCTGGCTGGCCACGCTGGCCGCCCGCCGCCAACCCGATGCGCGCCACACCTACGGCTGGCAGCGTGCGTCGCTGCTGGCGGCGCTGGCCAATGCGGTGCTGCTGCTGGTGGCGATGGGCTCATTGGGCTGGGAGGCCGTGCAGCGCCTGGGCACGCCGCAGCCACCCACCGCCGGCTGGACCATGGTGGTGGTGGCCGGCATCGGCATCGTGGTCAACGGCGGCACCGCACTGCTGTTCCTGCGCGGCAGCCACGGCGACATCAACCTGCGCGGCGCCTTCCTGCACATGGCCGGCGACGCGCTGGTGTCGCTGGGTGTGGTGATCGCCGGTTTGCTGTACCTGTGGCAGAGCTGGGCCTGGCTGGACCCGGTGATGAGCCTGTTGATCGCGGTGGTGATCGTGGCCGGCAGCTGGGGGCTGTTGAAGCAGTCGGTGCACCTGCTGTTCGACGGCGTGCCCGACGGCGTGGACCTGGCCGCCGTGCGCGGCGTGCTGGCCGGCCTGCCCGGCGTGGCCGGTGTGCACGACCTGCACGTGTGGGCCATGGGCAGCACCCGCAATGCCCTCACCGCCCACCTGGCCCTGGCCAGCGCCAGCACCGACGCCGCTGCCGTGCTGCAGGCCGCACAGCAGGCGCTGCAGCAGCGCTTCGACATCCGCCACGCCACGCTGCAGCTGGAGACGCCGGCCGCAGCCGCGCTGTGCCCCGTGCGCCAGGGCGAAGCCTGCGCCTGAGCACCTGCGCACCAGCGCACCAGACCCGGCACACCATGCCCCGCCAATCCCTGCGCCAGCTGGTGGGCGATGTGCGCACCCGCCGCGCCAACCTGCAGCTGGGCTTGCTGCTGGCGGGCGTGGCCGGGGCGATCAATGCCGGGGGCTTTCTGGCCATCCAGCGTTACACCTCGCACATGACCGGCATCGTCTCCGGCGCGGCCGACGACCTGGCCTTGGGCCATGCCGGGCTGGCGCTGGCCGGCGTGCTGCTGGTGATGGTGTTCATCAGCGGCGCCATCACCACCACCATGCTGGTGAACTGGGCGCGGCGGCGCGGCCTGCACAGCCGGTTTGCACTGTGCCTGCTGCTGGAGGCGGCGCTGCTGCTGGTCTTCGGCCTGTTGGGCGCCAACCTGGCCAAGACCAGCGCGCTGCTGGTGCCGGCCACCGCCGCGTTGCTGTGCTTCATCATGGGCCTGCAGAACGCGATGGTGACCAAGATCTCGCAGGCCGAGGTGCGCACCACCCACATGACCGGCGTGGTCACCGACCTGGGCATCGAGCTGGGCAAGCTGCTGTACTGGAACCGCCTGCGCGACGACCCAGACCTGGGGATGGTGCGGGCCAACCGCGAGAAGCTGCGCACCCATGCGCTGCTGCTTTGCAGCTTTGCCGGCGGCGGCCTGGGCGGGGCGCTGGCGTTTCAGTGGCTGAGCTTTGCTGCCACCCTGCCGATCGCACTGCTGCTGGCCGCGATGGCGGCGGTGCCCATCCTCGACGACCTGCAGGCACCCTGAGTGGCAGGGCCCGGGCCGCTGCCGGCGGTCACACCCGTTCCAGCACCATCGCAATGCCCTGACCCAGGCCGATGCACGGGGTGCACAGCGCGCAGCGGCCGCCGCCGGCATGCAGCTGGCTGACTGCGGTCGTGGCCAGGCGGGCACCGCTGGCACCCAGCGGGTGGCCCAGGGCGATGGCCAGGCCCGGCACGCTGGCGCGCGGTGTCAGAGCCTGAGAGTTTTTCGGGCGTGCCCGAGCAGCGCGTCAAAGGGCACCCGATCTAGGCGCAAAGCGCAGCCATAGCCCGGGCTATGGCGAGCATTTGCAACGACGAGCGGGGGCACTTTGGCGTGATGAGCGGGCG
>JBBRVT010000196.1:0-8326 GCA_038246615.1 Burkholderiales bacterium | reverse complement strand
GTGCAGCAGGCCGTCTATGCCGCCCAGGTCGACGAAGGCACCGTATTCGGTGATGTTCTTGACCACGCCGTGCACGATGGCGCCTTCGGTCAGCGTTTCGAGCAGCTTGGCGCGTTCTTCGCCCATGCTGGCCTCGACAACGGCGCGGCGGCTCAGCACCACGTTGTTGCGCTTGCGATCGAGCTTGATGACCTTGAATTCGAGCGTCTTGCCTTCGTACGGGCTCAGGTCCTTGACCGGACGGGTGTCGATCAGCGAGCCCGGCAGGAAGGCGCGGATGCCGTTGACCAGCACGGTGAGGCCGCCCTTGACCTTGCCACTGACGGTGCCGGTGACGAAGTCGCCGGACTCCAGCGCGGTCTCCAGGCTCAGCCAGGAGGCCAGGCGCTTGGCCTTGTCACGCGACAGGATGGTGTCGCCGTAGCCGTTCTCGATGGCGTCGATGGCCACCGAGACGAAATCGCCGACCTCGACTTCCAGCTCGCCCTGGTCGTTCTTGAATTCTTCGATCGGCACATAGGCTTCGCTCTTCAAGCCGGCGTTCACCACCACGTGGCTGTGCTCGATGCGCACGACCTCGGCGGAGATGACCTCGCCGGCGCGCATGTCGTTCTTCTTGAGCGACTCTTCGAACATCGCAGCAAAGCTGTCGGTCGCGAAGGGGCTGTCGGGGATGTGGTCGAGGGATCGGGTCTGGGCCATTGGGGGGTTCCTTGGTGCCGGCGAAAACCAAGTGATGCAGTTGCCGGCGGGTGGTGCAACGGGATGTTGCGGTTGGGTGGGTCGGCCCGGCGGTCCCTGGGCGGCCTGACGGCCTGGTGGCCTGACTGCCTGATGGCCGCTGTGGCAAGGACTGCCGGAACAAGCTGCCGGCACAGAGTCCGGCATGTTTCAGGCCCTGATCAGTCGACTTGACCGGGCGGGGCCTCAAACGGTTGGCGTTGCGCCCACCAAGCCAGCACCTGATCGACCGATTGCTCGATCGTCTGGCCCGAGTTGTCGAGCAGCAACGCATCTTGTGCCGGCCTCAAGGGTGCGACTGCGCGGTTTCTGTCCCGCTCGTCACGCGCCTCCAGGTCCGCACGAAGGTCTGCGATAGTAGCCGGAATTCCCTTTGAAATCAATTGCTTATAGCGCCGCTCGGCACGCATCGCCGGGCTGGCGGTGAGGAAGACCTTCAGCGGCGCGCCAGGGAAGATCACCGTGCCCATGTCGCGGCCGTCGCACACCAGGCCGGGCAGGCGCCGAAAGCCCAGTTGCAGCGCCTGCAGCGCGCCGCGCACGGCGGGGTGGGCCGAAATGCACGAGGCCATGCTGCCGACATGCTCCTGGCGCAAGGCCAAGGCCACGTCGTCGCCGTCGAGCAGCACCGCCTCACCGTCGAAGCGCAGCTGCAGTGCCGCCGCCACCCTGGCCACACCCGGCTCGTCATCGGCAGCCACGCCCTGGCGCTGCGCAGCCAGCCCGGTGGCGCGGTACAGCAGGCCCGAATCCAGCTGGTGCCAGCCGAGGCGCTGCGCCACCTGGGCCGCCAGCGTGCCCTTGCCCGACGCGGTGGGGCCGTCGATGGTGATCACCGGGATGTCGCTCTCGGCTGCTTGCGCCACGCTGAAGAGCACCTCGAAGTAGTCGGGGAAGGTCTTGGCCACGCAGTGCGGGTCGAGGATGCGCAACGGCACCTCGGTGCCCGGCGTGGCCACCAGCGGGTTGAACGCGGCCAGCGACAGGCACATCGCGATGCGGTGGTCGTCGTAGGTGCGGATCACCGCAGGCCGCCAGGCGCCGGGCGCCGGCGCGGTCACCGCGATGCTGTCCGGGCCCTCGGTCACGGTGGCGCCCAGCTTGCGCAGCTCGGCCGCCATCGCCGCGATGCGGTCGGTCTCCTTCACCCGCCAGCTGGCGATGTTGGTCAGCCGGGTGGTGCCTTCGGCGTACAGCGCCAGCACCGCCAGCGTCATCGCCGCGTCGGGGATGTGGTTGCAGTCCAGCGTGATGGCGCGCAATGGCCAGGCGCCGCGCCGCACCGTCAGCCGGCCAGGGCCGCCCTGCACGTCGGCACCCATGGCCCGGGCAGCCTCGACGAAGCGGATGTCGCCCTGGATCGCGTCCAGCCCCAGGCCTTCGATCACCAGCGGCGCGCTGCTGGCAGCGATGGCGCCGAGCGCGATGAAGTACGACGCCGACGAGGCATCGGCCTCGACATGGATCTCGCCCGGCGTGCGGTAGCGGCTGCCGGCCGGGATGGTGAAGCGCGCAAAGCCCTCGCGTTGCACCGCGATGCCGAAGCGCGCCAGCAGGTTCAGCGTGATCTCGACATAGGGTTTGCTGATCAGCTCGCCATCCACCGCGATCACCACCGGCCCATCGGCCGAGGCCAGCGGCAGCGCCAGCAGCAGCGCGGTGAGGAATTGGCTCGACACATCGCCGCGCACGCGGATCTCGCGCTGCGTCTGCAGCACGCCGCCGGCCGTGCCGTGCAGCGCCAGCGGCGGGTAGCCCGGGTTGCCCAGCTCGTCCACGCCGCAGCCGAGTTGGCGCAGCGCGTCGACCAGGTCGCCGATCGGCCGCTCATGCATGCGCGGTACGCCATGCAGCGTGAAGCGCCCGCCCTGCAGCGCCGCCAGCACCGCCAGCGCAGCCGCCAACGGCCGCATCGCCGTGCCGGCATTGCCGAGGAAGAGCGCCGCCGCATGCACCTGCAACTGCCCGCCCAGGCCGGTGACGGCCAGTGCGCCGTCGGGCCGGCGCTGCAGCGTGCAGCCCAGGGCCTGCAACGCGTCCAGCATCACCCGGGTGTCGTCGCTGTCGAGCAGGTCACGCACGACGGTGGTGCCCGCGCTCAGGCCGGCCAGCAGCAGCACGCGGTTGGAGATGCTCTTGCTGCCGGGCAAGCGCACGCTGCCGGCCGCGCCACGCAGTGGTGGCAGGTCGATGTGGGACAGCCAGCTCACCGTTTGCCGGACATCTGCCAGGCGCCGCGCGCCTCGCTGGCGCTGCGGACCATGTCTTCCAGCGCCTGGGCGTTGCCGGCCAGCATCGCGTGCTCCAGCGCGTCGAGCGCGAAGCGGAAGCGCTGGCTCTGCTTGAGCACTTCCTCGCGGTTGGCCAGCAGGATGTCGCGCCACACGGCAGGGTCGCTGGCGGCAATGCGGGTGAAATCCCGGAACCCGGGGCCGGCCAGCGACAGGAAGTCACGCCCGGCCGGCTGGTTGGCGATCGCCGAGAAGCAGGCGAAGGCCAGCAAGTGCGGCAGGTGGCTCACCGCAGCGAAAGCCGCATCGTGGTTCTCCGGCGTCATCCGCAGCACCTGGGCGCCGATGGCAGTCCACAGGTCGGTGGCCTTCTGCAGCAGCTCGGGCTGGGTTTGCGGCAGTGGGGTGAGGATCACCTGGCGGCCGTTGTAGAGCGTGGCGTCGGCATGGGCCACGCCGGATTGTTCGCTGCCGGCGACCGGGTGGGCCGGCACGAAGTGGGTCAGCTGGTTCTTGTCGCGCAGCACCCGTCGGGCGGTGTCGACCACGTCGCGCTTGGTCGAGCCGACGTCCATCACCAGCATGCCTTCTTTGATGCCGGCGCGGATGGCGTTGAAGGTGGCCTCGGTGGCGGCCACCGGCACCGAGATCAGCACCAGGTCGGAACCGGACACCGCACGCAGCGCGGATTCGGCTGCCACGTCGATCACGCCCATGCGCTTGGCCAGGTCGGTGGTGGTGGGCGACTTGCTGTAGCCCACCACATGCCGTACCAGGCCGGCGCGCTTCAGTGCCAGCGCGAACGAGCCGCCCATCAGGCCGCATCCGATGACACCGAGTTGGTTGAACATATCAATCGCTCCGGCGCGCCGTGCGCGCTGCGGGTGGCAGCGCCACGAAAAAACCAAGCGGCAGCCGCAGATCCGGCTTTGCCGGGCCGCTGGGTGCGTCCCCCTGGGTGGGAGCGCCGCAGGCGCTTCGGGGGGATCCCATCAGTGCACGTCGATCGGGTAGGTGCCCAGCACCTTGAAGAAGGCGCAGGCCTCGCGCAGCGCCCGCAGTGCGGTGCCCACATGCGGCTCGTCGGGGTGGCCCACGATGTCGATGTAGAAGTAGTACTCCCACTGGCCCGAGCGCGCCGGGCGCGACTCGAAGCGTGACATCGACACGCCATGCTCCTTCAGCGGCACCAGCAGGTCATGCACCGCGCCCGGCTTGTTGGCCACCGAGACGATCAGGCTGGTGCAGTCGTGGCCCGATGGCTTGGGCGCCGGGTGGCGGTCGGGGTGGGTGACGACGGCGAAGCGGGTGCGGTTGTGGGCGTCGTCCTGGATCGCCGGCGCCAGGGTGTGCAGGCCGAATTCGGCCGCCGCCCGGGCGCTGGCGATGGCGGCCATGCCGGCATCCAGCCCCGCCAGACGGGCGCCTTCGGCATTGCTGGACACCGGCTTGCGCTCCACGTCGGGCAGGTGGTGGCTCAGCCAGCCGTGGCACTGCGCCAGGGCCTGCGGGTGGGCGCACACCGCAGTGATGCCGGCCAGATCATTGGTCTTGCGCAGCAGGTTGTGCCGCACGATCAGGCTGGTCTCGCCGATGATGAACAGCGGCGTGGTCAGGAACAGGTCGAGCGAGCGGGCCACCACGCCCTCGGTGCTGTTCTCCACCGGCACCACGCCGAAATCGGCGGCACCGGCGGTGGTGGTGCGGAACACCTCGTCGAAGCTGGCGCAGGGCACGCGCACGATCGAGCTGCCGAAGTAACCCAGCGCGGCCTCCTCGCTGAAGGTGCCCGCCGGGCCCAGGTAGGCCACGCGTGTCGGTGCTTCCAGGGCCCGGCTTGCCGACATGATTTCGCGCCAGATCGGCGCCACGCTGTCGTTCTGCAGCGGCCCGGCGTTGATGGCCTTGAGGCCGTCGATCACCTGGGCCTCGCGCTCGGGGCGGAACACCGGCGAGCCCTCGTGCTTCTTCAGTTCGCCCACTTCCACCACCACCTGCATGCGGCGGTTCAGCAACGCGAGCAAGTCGCGGTCCAGTGCGTCGATGCGCTGGCGCAGCGCCAGCAGGGCGGGGTTGGTGCCGCTGTCAGCGGGCAGCTTGGGGTCGACGGGATCAGCCATGGCGCTGGGCAAACTCCTTCAGGTGGGCCACCAGGGCCTGCACGCCTGCCAGCGGCATGGCGTTGTAGATCGACGCGCGCATGCCGCCCACGCTCTTGTGGCCCTTGAGCTGCAGCAGGCCGCGCTCCCCGGCGCCCGCCAGGAAGGCATCGTTCAGGCGCTCGTCACGCAGGAAGAACGGCACGTTCATGCGTGAGCGGCCCTCGTGCGCGACGCGGTTCACATAGAAGCCCGCTCCCGCGCCGTCCAGGTAGCCGTAGAGCAGTTCGGCCTTGGCGATGTTGCGTGCTTCCATCGCCGCCACGCCGCCCTGGTCCTTCAGCCACTGGAACACCAGCCCGGCGATGTAGATCGCGTAGGTGGGCGGCGTGTTGAACATCGAGCCGTTGTCGGCCACCGTCTTGTAGTTGAAGGCGCTGGGGCAGATGGGCAGTGCATGGCCCAGCAAGTCCTCGCGCACGATCACCAGCGTCAGGCCGGCCGGGCCGATGTTCTTCTGCGCGCCGGCAAAGGCCAGGCCCACACGCTGCCAGTCGATCGGCCGCGACAGGATGTGCGACGAGCAGTCGATCACCAGCGGCGCGCTGCAGCCCAGTGCCGACAGATCGGGCAGCTGCTGGTACTCGACGCCGTGGATGGTCTCGTTGCTGCACAGGTGGACATAGCTGGCCTGGCTGCGCAAGGTCCAGCTGGCGGGCGCCGGCAGGCTGGTGTGGCCGTCGGCCTCGTTGCTGGCGGCCACCGCCACGCCGGCATAACGCCGCGCCTCGGCGGCTGACTTTTGCGACCAGGCGCCGCTGACCACCACGTCCACCGCGCCGCCGCGCGAGATGTTCATCGGCACGATGGCGTTCTCACCCAGACCGCCACCCTGCATGAACAGGATGCGGAACTGCGGCGGCACGGCCAGCAGGTCGCGCAGGTCGGCCTCGGCCTGCTCGGCGATGCTGACGAACTCGCGGCCGCGGTGGCTCATCTCCATCACGCCCATGCCGCTGCCATGCCAGTCCAGCATCTCGGCGGCAGCCTGCGCCAGCACCGGCTCGGGCAACACCGCCGGGCCGGCTGAAAAGTTGTAGGGGCGCATGCCCTCGGCTCCCGGCAGCGGGTGGCTTACTTCTTGGCCGGGCCCGAGGCCCTGGGCCCCACCGGCCTGGCGGCGGCGGGACCCGATCCGTCGGCAGCCGGTTCGCCCAAGGCGGCGCGCAGCTTGTTGCCCAGCACGACCTCCAGCGCCTTGAGCCTGGGCTCCACCTGCGGGCGGGTCTCGGCCACCAGCTTCTGCCCCAGGGCCTGCTGCAGCTCACCCGACACCTGCTGGTACTTCTTGCTGACCGGCGACTCCAGCCAGGTGACCAGCACCTTCAGCTCGTCCTCGCTGAACTTCTCTTCCATCGCAGTGCCGATGGTGGTCGGCGCGTTCTTCACCGCGCTGGCGCGCAGCACTGGTGCGATGTCGTCGAAGAACTTCTTCACTTCGGCCTGCAAGTCGGCGCCCAGCGCGTCGCGCTTGTCGGCCGGCACCCGGGCCATGGCCTGGCCGGCCACCTGCAGCACCTGGGTGGCTGTCTGGTTGGCCAGCGCACTGCCGATGCCTTCGATGCCGGCCTGTTGCAGGCTCAGCACCTTCTGCACCAGGTCCTTCTTGGCTGGCGAGGCAGTGCCCTGGGCAGCGGCGCCAAGCGCCACGGTGGAGAACAGGGCGGCACAGGCCAGGCGGGCAATCAGCTTCATGGGGTATCCAGGTTGGGGGAGTCGGGGGATGCCTGCTCAGGGGCGCCATCGGCCTCATCGCCCTGTGCATCCACATTGGCATCGTTCTCGACGATGCGCTGCAGGCCCGAGAGCTTGCTGCCATCGTCCAGCGCGATCAGGGTGACACCCTGGGTGGCGCGGCCGAGTTCACGGATCTCGCTGACCCGGGTGCGCACCAGCACGCCGCGGTCGGTGATCAGCATGATCTCGTCGGCCGGCCGCACCAGCGTGGCGGCCACCACACGGCCGTTGCGCTCGGTCTGCTGGATGGCGATCATGCCTTTGGTGCCGCGGCCGTGGCGGGTGTACTCGCCGATGCTGGTGCGCTTGCCGTAGCCATTGGCGGTGGCGGTCAAGACACTCTGCGTCTCATCCTCGGCCACCAGCATGGCGATGACGTTCTGGCCGTCGTCCAGCATCATGCCGCGTACGCCGCGGGCCTGGCGGCCCATCGGGCGCACATCATCCTCGTCGAAGCGCACCGCCTTGCCGCCATCGCTGAACAGCATCACATCGTGCTTGCCGTCGGTCAGTGCGGCGCCCACCAGTTGGTCGCCCTCGTCCAGGTCGACGGCGATGATGCCGGCCTTGCGCGGGTTGCTGAACTCATCGAGCGCGGTCTTCTTGACCGTGCCCAGCGCGGTGGCCATGAAGATGAAGTGGTCGGCCGGAAAGCGGCGGAACTCGCCGGTCAGCGGCAGCACCACCGTCACCTTCTCGCCCGGCTGCAGCGGGAACATGTTGACGATCGGCCGCCCGCGTGAATTGCGCGAGCCCTGCGGCACCTCCCACACCTTCAGCCAGTACACCCGCCCGCGGTCACTGAAGCACAGGATCCAGTCATGCGTGTTGGCGATGAAGAGCTGGTCGACCCAGTCGTCTTCCTTGGTCTGCGTGGCCTGCTTGCCGCGGCCGCCGCGCCGCTGCGCGCGGTACTCGGCCAGTGGCTGGCTCTTGATGTAGCCGGTGTGGCTGAGCGTGACCACCATGTCGGTGGGCGTGATCAGGTCTTCGGTGCCCAGCTCCTGCACGTTGTGCTCGATCACGCTGCGGCGCGCGCCCAGCTTGGTCTGGCCGAACTCGGTCTTCACTGCCAGCAGCTCGTCGCTGATGATGGTGGTCACGCGATCAGGCTTGGCCAGGATGTCGAGCAGGTCGGCGATGACGGCCATCACCTCCTTGTACTCGCCGATGATCTTGTCCTGCTCCAGGCCGGTGAGGCGCTGCAGCCGCATCTGCAGGATCTCTTGCGCCTGGTCGTCGCTCAGCCGGTACAGGCCGTCGGGCTGCAGACCCATGCTGGCTGGCAGGCCTTCGGGGCGGTAGGCGGCACGGCCACCGGGCGTGTCGCCCTCGGCGCGGGTGAGCATCTCGCGCACCATGCTGGAGTCCCAGCTCTTGGCCATCAGCGCGGCCTTGGCCACCGGCGGCGTGGGGCTGGTCTTGATGGTCTCGATGAACTCGTCGATGTTGGCCAGC
>JBBRVT010000195.1:0-8393 GCA_038246615.1 Burkholderiales bacterium | reverse complement strand
CGGCCTGCCCGGCGCCGACGCCGCGCGCGGCAGCGGCAGCCAGATCACCTTTGCGCTGCTGGACATCGAACGCCGGCGCCAGGCCGAAGTCAGCATCGCCCAGGCGCAGGATTCCCTGCAGCGCATCATCGACACCGCACCACTGGCCATCGCGCTGTTCGACTCGGCCAGCGGCGCGGTGCTGCGGCTCAACCAGATGGCGGCGATGTTCTTCGGCCGCCCGGTGGAGGCGGTGCTGGGCCGGCGGCCCGAGGAATGGTTCAGCCCTGGCGATGCCGCCGAGTTGCACGCCGACCTGCATGCCGCCCAGCGGCAGACCGACGTGCTGCGCCGAGAACTGCTGCGCCCGGTGCGCAGCGGCAGTTCGCCCGGCGCTGTGGAGCAGCGCATGTGGGACGTGCGCATCGTCTCGCTGCAGACGGGGCAGGCGGCAGGGCAGGCGGCCGGCCAGGGCTTGCCGGGCAGTGCCGGCGAGGCCCAGCTGCTGCTGGTGGCCAGCGACGTGACCGAGCAGCGCGCCGCCGAGCAGGCCCGCTTCGACGCTGCGGTGTCGCAGCGCGAGATGCTGGTCAAGGAAGTGCACCACCGCATCAAGAACAACCTGCAGGGCGTGGCCGGCCTGCTGCAGCAGACGGCAGCGCGCCGGCCCGAAGTGGCGGCGCTGATCAGCGAGGCGGTGGGCCAGGTGCAGGCCATCGCCCAGGTGCACGGGCTGCAGGTGGGAGTGTCGGGGCCGCTGCGCATCCTGCCGCTGGTGCAGGCCATCACCGCCAGCGTGCAGCGCACCTTCGGCCGGCCGATCAGCGTCAGCGTGGAAGGCACGCCGGCGCACCGCTTCGCGCTGCCCGAGGCCGAATCGATCCCGATCGCGCTGACCGTCAACGAGCTGCTGACCAACGCCATCAAGCACAGCCCGTCCGGCGACATCCACTGCGTGCTGCATTGCGACGAGGCGCGGCTGGCAATCCAGATCCTCAGCCCTGGGCAGTTGAAGCCCGGCTTCAGCCTGGCCCAGGTGCCGCCCGGCGTGTCGGGCCTGGGCCTGGTGCGGGCGTTGCTGCCACGCCGAACCGCCACGCTCACGCTCAGCCAGCTGGGCGTGCAGGTGGAGGCCAAGGTGGTGCTGGTGCCACCCAGCATCACCTTGCTGGAGCCGCTGTAGGGTGGCCGTCGCGGCACAATCGCCGGCTGCACACCCCGGGGCACAGCGATGGCCGAGCAAGGCAAGATCCTCGTGGTCGACGACGACCGGCTGGTGCTGGCCACCGTGTCCCACGGCCTGGCCCAGGCCGGCTACGCCGTGATCGACGCCGACAACGGCGACGATGCCATCCTGCTGGCACGCGAGCACCGGCCCGACCTGGCGCTGCTGGACATCCGCATGGAGGGCATGAGCGGCTTCGACGTGGCGGCCTATCTGCGCGACCAGCTGCATGTGCCGTTCATGTTCCTGTCGGCCTTTGCCGACGACGAGACGGTGCAGAAGGTGAAGGCGCTGGGCGCGGTGGCCTACCTCGTCAAGCCGCTGGACATCGGCCAGATCCTGCCCACCGTGGCTGCTGCACTGGCGCAACTGCCGGCCCGCGCCGCTGCCCGCGCCGCAGTGCCGCGGCCGGCAGCGCCCAGCGCCGACGACGCAGCCGCCCTCGACCTGGTGCCGCTTGCGGTGGGGGTGTTGATGCACCGCTATTCGCTGCCGCGCGCCACCGCGCTGCAGCGGCTGCGCCGCCTGGCCGCCGACGAGCAGCGCAGCCTGGCCGACCAGGCCGGGCGTCTGGTGGAGGCGGTGGAACTGCTGTCGCGCGGCCAGGCCTGATCAGGCCTTCTTGAGCCGGTAGGTGCGCAGCTCCGGCAGGTACCTGCGGGTCTTCACGTCGACCGGCGCCTGGCCGGCCAGCATCGCCAGCACGTCCTGGCGCACGGTCTCGTTCAGGCGGTAGTAGCCATGGCCGTCGGAGTCTTGCCTGCGGCTGAGCACCGGCTCGCAGTCGACCACGTTCACCTTGTCGGGCAGGGCGCGGGCATTGCGCGGGCCGGCGGCGCCCAGGCGGTCGGGGTTGCCCTTGGTGACGTCGCTGGTCACCAGGGCCAGGTCGGCGGCGTTGTGGTACATGCTCAGGCGCCGCGCCATGTCGGGCAGGCCCTGCAGCTTGTGCTGCACCTCGAAGGCGTCGTCGTCCTCATCGGGCGCGAACATCAGGATGTGCTCCAGCAGCCGGCGCAGGTTGCCGCCGCTGCCGCAGATCGACTGGTAGGCCCAGCGCAGCGCATAGCCGCCCATGCTGTGGGTCATCAGGTGCACGTTCTGGCCGCAGTAGTCCTCGGGCCGGGTGCCAGACAGGAAGCCGGCCAGCTTCTGCAGCCCGCGGCCCAGGGCCACGCCGGAGGCGCGGGCGTCGTCCCGGTCGCTGGCATAGGCCTTGAACGGCAGCATCGAGCCGTCCGACGGCCAGGTGAACACCAGCCAGGTCATCGGCCGCGCGGCATAGAACTGCTTGAGCTGGGCGCAGCGCTGCAGTGCCTGCCTGAAGCTGACATTGAAGCCGTGGATGAAGACCATGCAGTCCTGCTTGCTGGCCACCATCTCGGCGCGCATCTCCTCGAACACCTTGCGGCTGCCCAGCACCTGGCCGCTCAGGTCCTTCACATTGGCCTTGTCCAGTCCGACGTCGAGTTTCTCGGGCGCCACGTCCAGCGTGTACTTGTCGAGCCTGGTGCCGGTGACCTGGGCGCTGCCGAAGCGCAGGTCGGTCAGGCCGCTGGCGGAAAAGCGGGTGCCGAAGTCGGTGGGGGCGGCAGGCTTGTTCGGGTCGCGGTTGGTGGCGAAGTAGATCTTCATCGGGGCTCCTCGTCTCGGTGGGCCCCGAAGATAGGAGCGCAGGCGGCGCGGCGTCAATCCTTCAGGCGGAAGTGAAAACGCGCACCCTGGCCGACCGCGCCGTCGGCCCAGATCTCGCCGCCATGGCGCCGCACGATGCGCCGCACCGACGCCAGGCCGATGCCGGTGCCCTGGAAGTCGCTGCTGCTGTGCAGGCGCTGGAACACGCCGAACAGCCGGTCGGCAAAGCGCATGTCGAAGCCGGCGCCGTTGTCGCTGACGACGAAGCCGGGCCGGCCGTCGTGCAGTTCGGGCTCGAAGCGCAGCACTGCCTGCGCCACCTTGCTGCTGTACTTCCAGGCATTGCCGAGCAGGTTCTCCAGCGCCATGCGCAGCAGCGTGGGGTCGCCCTGGGCCACCATGCCGGGGGCGATGTGCACGCTGACCTGGCGCTCGGGCGCACTGCGGCGCAGCTCGTCGACCACATAGCCGGCCAGCTGCGACAGGTTGACCGGCTGGCGCGCCAGCGGCTGGCTCGACAAGCGCGACAGCGACAGCAGCGCGTCGATCATGTGGTTCATGCGCGCAGCGGCGGCCAGCACCCGGTCGATGTGGTCGCGGCCGACGCGGTCGAGCGCGGCGCCGTAGTCTTCCTTCAGGATGCGGCCGAAGCCCTCGACCACCCGGATCGGCGCGCGCAGGTCGTGCGAGATGGTGTAGCTGAAGGCCGCATGCTCGGCCGCCAGGGCCTGGGTGGCGCTGTCAGCCGTGGTACCGGCGCCTGCCAGCACCAGCAGCAGCTGGCCCTGGCAGGCGCCGCCAGCGGCATCGGCCGGCCGGCCCAGCGGGTGCAGCCGGGCCTGCCAGCCGCCGGCCTCGGCCGTCTCGCCGGGCTGCAGGGCCTGCACCTGCTGGCGCAGGCCGTCGGGCAGGCCGGCCAGCGCCTGGGCCCAGGGCAGGGCGGGTGCGGCGCCATCGGCTGCCGCAGGCAGACCCAGCAAGTGGCGCGCTGCCGGGCTGGCGCGCAGCAGCAACCAGCCCTGGCCAGCGGTGTCCGGCGTGGCCAGGCACAACGCGGCCGGGCCGTGGCTGAGCAGGGCGTCCAGCGCCTGGTGTGCTGTGGCGGCCTGGTCGTCGGCCTCGGTGGGCCAGGCGACGCCGGTGTAGCCGGCAAAGCGGCCGCGCCCGTCCAGCCGGGGCAGGCCGCGCAGCCGCCATTGGCGCGGTGCAGCGTCGCCGGCCGCCACTGCCTGCAGCACCCGCAATTCACCCAGCGTCGCCTGGGCCTGCATGCGCGGCTGCAGGCTGTGGGCGGCGTCGTCGAAGCGCTGCCACAGCCGCTCGCCGCTGCAGGCGCCCGCCACCCAGGCCGATGCCGGCGCAGCCTGCGGCGGCTGCAGCATCACCAGGCGGTGCTCGGCATCGGTCTGCCAGCGCCACACGTCGAGCAATTGGCCCAGCAACTGGGCCTGCTGGCGCGCCTCGCGCAGCTGGCCCAACTGTCGCTGGCGGCTCCACAGCGCGACGGCCAGCACAGCGGCGGCCGTGCCCAGCAGCAGTGGCACCCAGCCGGTCAGCGCCCAGGCCGGCATCGAGGTCGGCGCCGGTGCGGCGGTCGGTCGGGCAGAGGGGTGCTGACCTGGGTCAGGGCGCCAGCGGAGCAGTCAGACAACATGCAAAAGATTGTACGAAAGCGGACTTTGCTACAGCCTGCGGTGGACGCACCCGCTCAAGACTGCCGCCGGCTGACCGAAAGTGCGGGTTGATCACCGGCTCCAGTGGCCGGCCTCTGTCGGCATGAACGTTTCCATGCGGCTGCCCGCTGCGGTGGCGTGTCCCCTTCCTGCTGAAGGTGCGCGCGCGCCGACGGCGAACTGTCCGGCATTCTTGATTGACGCGGCCAGCAGGCTGCGCCATGCTGCTGCATGGCAGTCGAGGAGGAATCGTTCACGCGGACACCCCTCTCCTCACCTGGGTGCACCTCGATGACCACGCCGTTCACTCTCCCGCCCGGGCCACAGGCCAGCACCGGCGGCACACCGCCCGCACGGGCCACCGGTGTCGTCCTGGACGCCGACGCGCTGGCCAACCTGGCGCAACTCGATCCCACCGGCGCCAACCGGCTGGTGCGGCGGGTGCTCATCACCTACCGCAGCTCGATGGCCCGCCTGCTCGACCAATTGGCCCAGGCGCGTGTGCAGCCCGACCCGGCCAGCCAGCGGCTGGTCGCGCACACCCTAAAATCAAGCTCCGCCAGTGTCGGCGCCTTGCTGCTGTCCCAGTTGTGCGGCGAAGCCGAGAAGGCATTGCGCGAAGGGCAGGTGGATGCCGTGCCTGCCTTGCTGGACCAGTTGGTGGCCGAAGCCGCAAGGGTCGACGCTGCCGTTGTTCAATTGTTAGCCGACGAGTGATCCTCGCCATCGATGAGCCTGCCGCACAGCTTCGACGCTGAAGATGCTTCCGAGCGACCGAAGGTGCTGCTCGTCGACGACGACGACCTGGCGCTGATGCTCACTGCCGAGGCGTTGCGGGGCCGCGGCTTCGACATCACCGAAGCCAGCAGCGGCGAGCAGGCGCTGGCGATGCTGACCGAATGGACCCCCGACATCATCGTGCTCGACGCGATGATGCCCGGGCTCGACGGCTTCGACACCTGCCGCGAGTTGCGTGAATCGCCCGGCTTCGAGAACATGCCGGTGCTGATGCTGACCGGCCTGGACGACGAGGTGTCGATCAACCGCGCCTATCAGGTGGGCGCCACCGACTTCTTCGTCAAGAGCACCCAGTGGAGCCTGCTGGCCGGCCGCCTGCGCCATGTGCTGCGCTCGGCGCGCACCCGGCAGGAGCTGGAGCGCAGCAAGAGCAAGCTGGCCCGGGCCCAGGATCTGGCCCGCATGGGCAGCTTCGACTGGCGCAAGCCCGGCAGCGGCAGCCACCACCCGACCGGCGGGCTGACACTGGCGCTTGAGGCCTTGCGGGTGTTCGGTTACACGGCGCAAGACCGGGTGTCGATGCGCCGCCTGGTGCGCATGGTGCCGCTGCCCGAGCGCAGCGGCATGACCCGTGTGCTGGCCGAGGTGCAGTCGAAGAACACCGTGCTGGCCATCGACGTGCCGGTGAACCTGCCCGACGGCCGCATGCGCATCGTGCATGTGGAGGCCGAGCCGGAGTTCAACGAACACGGCCACGGCATCGGCTACACCGGCATCGTGCAGGACGTGACCGACCGCCGCGTGGCCGAGGACCGCATCCGCCACCTGGCCAACTTCGACGCGCTGACCGGCTTGCCCAACCGCCGCCAACTGATGTGGCGCACCGAGCGCGCGCTCGACCATGCCCGCCGCCTGGGCCACCTGGCGGCGCTGCTGCTGATCGACCTCGACCGCTTCAAGGTCATCAACGACACCCTGGGCCACGCAGCCGGCGACGAACTGCTGGTCGAGGTAGCGCGCCGCCTGCGTGCCTGCGTGCGCCACTCCGACCAGGTGATGGACACCGCGCTCGAGAGCGCCAGCGGGCGCAGCCACCGCACGCTGGAGGCGGTGGGCCGCCTGGGCGGCGACGAGTTCGTCGCGTTGCTGCCCGAGGTGGCCGACGAGGCCGACGCCGAACGGGTGTCCACCCGCATCCTGACGGCCATGCGCGACCCGATCTTCGTCGGCGGGCAGGAATGCTTCGTCACCGCCAGCGTCGGCATCGCGATGTACCCGCGTGACGGCATGTCGGTGGCCGACCTGATCCGCAATTCCGACGTGGCGATGTATTCGGTGAAGGACGCCGGGCGCAACGCCAGCGCCATCTACAGCCCGATGCTGGCCGGCCACGGGCGCAAGAAGCTGGAGCTGGAGTCGGCGCTGCACAAGGCCATCGAGCGCGACGAACTGGTGCTGCACTACCAGCCCAAGATCGACGTGCGCTCGGCGCGCATGGTGGGCGTCGAGGCGCTGATGCGCTGGCAGCGTGGCGACGTGCTGGTGCCACCGGGTGATTTCATCCAGCTGGCCGAGGACACCGGGCTGATCGTGCCGATGAGCGATTGGCTGCTGCGCGAAGCAGCGCGCCAGGTCAAGGAGTGGCAGGTCAACTTCGGCTTCGCCGATTCGATCGCGGTGAACCTGCCCAACCGCATGTTCGAGCGCAGCGACCTGGTCGAGAAGATCCATGATTGCGTCTCGGCCCACGGCGTGCCGCACCGCTCCATCCAGCTCGAGATCACCGAGACCGGCTTGATGAAGGACCTGCAGAACGTGATCCCGTCGCTGCACCGGCTCACCGAGATCGGCGTCGAGATCTCGATCGACGACTTCGGCACCGGCTATTCCAGCCTGGCCTACCTGACCACGCTGCCGATCTCCGAGCTGAAGATCGACATCCAGTTCGTGCGCGACCTCGGCATCACGCCGCAGAGCTCGGCGGTGGTCACCGCGATCATCGCGCTGGCCCGCTCGCTCGGCCTGCGGGTGATCGCCGAGGGTGTGGAGAACCTGCGCCAGATGGAAGTGCTGCACCGGCTGGGCTGTGGCGTGATGCAGGGCTTCCTGTTCAGCCGCGCCTTGCCGCCGGACGAACTGGAGCTCTGGCTCAAACAGACCGTGCTGCCGCGCAAGGCGCCGTGGATCGCGCAGGCCGGCGCTGACCGGCCAGAGCCGCTGGGCAGCAGCGGCGGCCGCCGGCTCTGAACCTGCCCTGAACCTGCCCTGAACCCGCTGCGCCGGCTCAAGGCGTCGGCCGATCGGCCGAAGAAGAGCCATCCCCGCTGATGAGTTCTGGAGCCGACCCCGATGGACGCTGACCGCCCCGCCCCTGCGCAGCTGGCCAAGGGTGCGCTGCGCCGACTGGCCACGGCCAAGCGCGAGCCCACGCCCGCCAACTTCGCCCGTGCCTATGCCGAGGAGGCCGGCGAAGCGGCGCCGGCCGAAGGCCTGCTGCCGCCACGCGCGCGTGCCGTGGTCGACCGGCTGGTGGCCCGTGCCAGCGACGACGCCGCGCAGCGCACCGACCTGGCCGGCGCGCTGATGGAGGCCCGCTACGACGACCTGCAGCGTGCGCTGGACCGCAGCGCCGGCGCCGCAGCCGGGCAGGGCGCCGCCTGGGCGCAGCTGATCGACCGCGTGGCCAGGGGCCTGGAGCGCGGCGCCCGCCACTGGACCGGCGCGCGCAAGAAAGACAGCCTGCAGCGGGTGCTGGACGGCAGCCGCAGCGACGCCCAGCGGCTGCAGCACCGGCTGAAACAGCTGCTGAGTGCCTGGGAAAGCGACCAGCCCGACGAAGATGTCGATGCGGTGGTGGCTGCAGCCGATGCCGCAGTGCTGCCCGCCGCAATCCCCGCTGCACCTGTCAGCGGCCGGCGACATGCCGCCACGCCCGACACGGCCGCCACGGCGGTGACAGACGCCCAGCCGCGCATCGACGACGCCCTGCACGCCACCGTTGCCGCCGCTCTGCCGGCCGGCGAGCCGCGCGCGGCCGAGCTGGCCGACGAGCTGGCTGCCCTGGCCGCGCGGGTGGCGCAGGACGGCGCCACGCCGGCGCTGGCCGACGCGGTGGCCGATGTCTGCCACCGGGTGCGCCGGCT
>JBBRVT010000194.1:0-8407 GCA_038246615.1 Burkholderiales bacterium | reverse complement strand
ATCGACGCGCTGGCCTGCACCACCGCCGGGTCGCGGCAGACGTTGTGCAGCACGGCTGCGTCGCACACCGGCAGCGCGTCGGCGGTGCCGGCGTTGAAGGCGGCGCGCTCGGCATCGCCCGGCGCGCGGGCGGGCAACTCACCACCGCCCTCGACCAGCACCAGGTTCTGCAACGGTGACCGCGCCAGCGCGTCGGCCGACACCCGCAGCGGGGCGGTGATCGGCGCGGCGCTGGCGCCCGGCTGTCCAGCGGCTGCCAGCACGGTGCTGCTGCTGCAGCTGAAGCTGCTGTCACCGGCCGCGCCGGTGCAGGCCCAGCCGGTGCCGGTGGGCGGGCCGGCCAGCACCATGCCGGCGAGCAATCGGTCGCTGACGGTGTAGGCGCCGGTGGTGGCCACCTCGCCGGCATTGCGCACCGCCAGCGTGGCGCTGAAGCGGTTGTTCACCGTCACCGTGGCAGGGCTGTGCGACTTGGCCACGCGCAGGTCGGGCGACACGCCGATCTCGCCGAAGTTGTTGGCCATGCTCTGCCCGCCCGGCGGCAGGCTGATCGTGCTGATCGCCGACGGCGCCACGCCGGGTGCCGTGGCCGTGCCGCCCAGGGTGCCGGGCGTGGTGCGGCCGTTGACCGTGCCGGCGGGCTGCTGCGGCTCGGTCAGCGTGTAGCTGCCGGGGCGCAGGTCGTCGAAGGCATAGCTGCCGTCGGCGCCGGTGGTGGCGCTGCGGCCGATGCTGGCGCCCAGGTCGTCGGTGCCGGTGAGGTTGATCACCACACCCGACAGGCCGGACTCGCTGCTGTCGATGCTGCCGTTGTCGTTGTTGTCGGCATACACCCGGCCGGCCACCTGGGACGGCGGCAGTTCGCCGAAGTTGTTGTCCGACGAGGTCTGCGCCAAGCCCAGCGTGATGCCGGTGATGGCGCTGGACGCCGCACCCGGCGCAGTGGCGGTGCCGCCGGTGCTGCCCGCCACGGTGCGGCCGTCCAGCGTTCCGGTGGGCTGTGTGGGCTCGCGCACCGCGTAGGCGCCGGGCGGCAATGCCTCGAAGCGGTAGTTGCCGTTGCTGTCGGTGGTGATGCTGCGGCTCACCGCATTGCCGGCGATGTCGGTGCCGGTCAGGTTGATCACCACGCCGGCGATGCCGGCCTCGCTGCCGTTGACGCTGCCGCCGTTGTCGGCGTCCAGCCACACCCGGCCGGCCACCACGCTGTTGCTGGCCACTTCGCCGAAGTGGTTGCCCGGCGAGCCGGCCACCGGCAGGTTGCCGATGCCGATGGCATTGCTGCTGCTGGTGTTGCCAGCGCCGGGGTTCTCGCCACCCTGCAGGTAGCCGGCAGGCTGCACCTGGCAGATGGTGTAGGCCAGGCCGGTGGCGGCGCCGCTGAAGCTGTAGTTGCCGGCGTTGTCGGTGCTCGTGCTGGCCACCGGAGCGGCGCTGCAATCGGTGCCGCGCACCAGGTTCAGCACCACGCCGGGGATGCGGCCGTCGGTGGGCAGCGGGTCGATCGCGTTGTTGCGGTTCAGGTCGATGTAGACCGTGCCACCGATCGGCGCGATGCCCAGTTCACCGAACAGGTAGCCGCTGGCCTGCTGGCCGGCCGCCAGGGCCACGCCGCTGATGCGGTCGTTCACCGCAGTGGCGTTGCCGCCGGCACTGCCGGCGGTGTCGCGGCCGTCGATGAAGCTGCCGGACGCGGGCGGAATGCTGCCCTCGACCACGGTGTAGCCGCTGGCATCGGCGGCCAAGAGGCCGTCGAAGCGCCAGTTGCCGCTGGTGTCGGTCGTGGTGCTGCGGTTCACCGGGTTGCCGAGCAGGTCGGTGCCGGTGACGGTGATGGGCACGTTGGCGATGCCGACCTCACCCGCGTCCTTCACGCCGTTGTCGGCCTGTGCGGCCACGCCGGTGCCGTTGTCCTGGTAGACCGTACCGGCCAGCGACGCGGTGAGTTCACCGAACAGGTTGTCGGCCGACCCGCCGGGTGCCAGCACCGGGATGGCGATGCTGTTGCTGCCGGCCGTGCCGTTGGCATTGCCGTTGCCGTAGCCTGCCGGCTGGGTCTGGCACAGCAGATAGGCGGCGCCGGCGACGATGTTGTCGAAGCGGTAGCTGCCGTCGGCGGCCGTGGTGGCGGATTGCAGCGTGCTGCCACTGCTGCAATCGGCGCCCTGCACCAGGCGCACCACCACGCCGGGGATGCGGCCGGGCTCGCCGCCACCCAGCGCGTTGTTGCGGTCGGTGTCGACAAAGACCAGGCCGGTGATGCTGGCCAGCTGGCGCGCACCGAAGTTGAACAAGGTGCCGTCCAGGCCCGCGCCCAGGTCGACGTTGCTGATGCGGTCGGTGCCTGCGGCCGGGGCATCGGGCTGCGCGGTGCAGCCGCTGGCGCAGGCCGCGCCGTTCACCAGCCCCGGGTTGACCGGCCCGTTCGCCAGGTTGGCCGGGCTGCTGGGCAGCGGCTCTTCCAGGGTGTAGACCAGCACCGGGTCGAGCCCGGTGAAGCTGTAGGCGCCGCTGTTGTCGGTGGTGGCGGTGGCCACCAGCGCGCCGGTGCCGGCGTTCAGCAACCTGACGGTGGCATTGGCAATGGCGCTGTCGGTGCCGGCATCGCGCACGCCGTTCAGGTTGCTGTCGATGTAGACGAAGCCCGACAGCGCCGGCTGCCGCACTTCCGGAAAGTTGTACTGCGTGGCCGTGGTGGTGCCGCTGAGCACCACGCCGCTGAAGCTGCTGTTGCCGGTGCTGCCACCGGCGTTGTAGCTGCCGCCCGCAGACGGCGCTGCGCCGCCCACTGCCGGCGGTGCGGCCGGGCTGTTGGCAAAGCCGGCCGGCTGCGTCTGGGTGACGGTGTAGCCCGCCACACCGGAAGGTGGCAGCGTGGTGAAGCTGTAGCTGCCGTCGGCCGCCGTGGTGGTGCTGCGGTCGATCGCATTGCCGAAGGCATCGGTGCCGGTCAGGCGCAGCACCACACCGGCGATGCGCGGCTCCACGCCGGCGGCCTGCGGTGTGCCGGCATTGGCGCCGGCACGGTCGCGGTCCTGGAACACCGTGCCGGCCAGCGACGCCGGCGTCACCGTGACAGTGTGGCTGCCGGTGTTGTTGCCGCCCGGGGTGTCGATGCCGCCGGTCTTGGCCGGATCGACGTCGACGGTGGCGGTGTTGATGCCGTTGCCGCCGGCCGGCAGGCCGGTGAAACGCACCGGCACGGTGATGGTGGCCATGCCGCTGGCATTGAGCTGGCCCAGGTTGCAGGTGATGGTGCGCACGCTCACGCTGCAACTGCCGCTGGCGCTGCCGGCGCCGGCGCCGCCGCCGGCCGGCGCCACGCGGGTGTAGGTGACCGGGCCGGTGAGCTCGGCGCCCACCGGCAGGGTGTCGGTCAGGTCGGTCACCAGGCTGTTGCCGGGGCCGTTGTTCAGCGCCGTCACCGTCCAGGTGAAAGGCTGGTTGATCGCGGCCGTGGCCACGCTGCCGGTCTTGCTGACGCGCAGGTCGACCCGCTGGCGGGTGGTGGTGGGTTCCTCGGCGCTGTCGTTGCTGGTGTTGCTGTCGGGCTCGTTGGCGCTGGCAGTGGCCCGGTTGCGGTAGACGTCGCCGGCGGGCGCCGGCTGGTCCGGCGCCAGGAAGCGCAGGAAGATCCGCTTGGCCTGGCCGGCGGCCAGATCACCCAGGGCCAGCCCGGTGCTGGCATTGCCGGCCGGGACATCGCAGGTGAAAGCGGGCAAGGCAGTGCCACTGCCCGAGATGACGTCGCCCACCGAGCACAGCGCAGGGCTGTTGCAGGTGCTGCCGCCGAACGTGGTGGTGTCGCAGACGAAGCGCACGGTCTGGCCGGCCGGCGGCGTCATCAGCTCGGTGATCTTCACCCCGGTGCCGTAGGACGGGCCGGCATTGCTCACCTGCACCTGGTAGTTCATGAACGTGCCACCTTGTGGCACGGCGCCCGGCAGGTAGTACGCCACCGGGTCGACCTGGTCGGTCTTGTTGACCAGAAGATTCAAAAGGGCCGGGTTGATGGGCAGCGTGGCATTGCGGCTGTTGTTGCCGTTGTCGCCACCGGCCGGGTTCTCGACGCTGGTGGTGGTGATGCTGGCGGTGTTGTCGACGGTTCGGGCCGGGTTGCCCGGCATGAAGTTGGGCCGCAGCACCAGGGTCACGCTGTGGGTGTCGCCGTTGGCCAGCGTGCCGATGGTGCAGTTGAAGGTCGGCGTGGCCGGGGTGATCTGGGCGCCGGCAGCGATGCTGCAGGTGGACCCGGGCCGGCTGGAGGTGATTGACACCAAGTTGAATCCGGTGTCGCCGCCGCCGAAGCTGAAGCTGTCGTTGACCACCACGCCCTGCGCCAGCGAAGGCCCGTTGTTCTGGTAGGACAGCACATAGCTGACGTTCTCGCCGGCCCGCACCGACACCGGCGTGACCGACTTGCCGGTCAGCGCCACATCGGCGATCGGTTCGATCACCACCGTGTCCTGCGCGCTGTTGTTAGCGCGGTCAGGGTCGCCCTCGACGGTGTTGGTGACGGTGGCCGTGTTGGTGAAGCTGCCATCGGCCAGCGGCCGGTTCACCACCACCGGCACGGTGACGGTCTGCCCCGGCGCCAGCGTGCCGCCGGTCTGGGTGCAGGTGACGGTGCCACTGGCGCTGGCGCTGCAGCTGAACACCGCCGAGCCGGCCGACACCACCGGGCTGAACGCGCCGAAGGTGGTGCGCCCGGCCAAGAAGCCGGGCACGCTGTCGGTGACACGCACGCCGGTGGCGCCGTCGCCGCCGGGGCTGAGGTTGCTGACCACCAGGGTGTAGGTGACGCTGGTTTCAGACAGGCTGACGGTCTTGTCGCCGCCGGCGGGCGTGCTGGTGGTCTTGGCGATGGCCAGGTCGGGCCGGATGGTGGTCGAGGTGGAGGTGACTGCAGCGCAGTCGTTGCCCGGGTTCGGGTCACCCTCGGCAGGCGGGCTCGCCTGCCCGGCGGGCCCGCCAGCGGGCAGCGACCCACCGGTGCAGGCCTCGTTGCGCGCCGCGCCCGCCACCGTGGCCTGGGTAGTGATCTGCAAGGTGGGCAAGGATGCGTTGACCGCCAGGCCGCCGGCATTGGGGTGTTCGCAGACGACAGCGCCGCCGACCAGGCTGCAGGCCCAGCCGGTGCCGCTGGCGCTGACGAAGGTCTCGCCGGACAGCAGCTCCACCACCCGCAGCACGCCGGTGCCCGCGCGCGGGCCGTCGTTCGTGACGGTGATGGTGGACACCATCTCCGAACCCAGCGCCACCGGGTTGGGTGTCTTGGTCTTGGACAGGCGCAGGTCGGCGCCGTCCGGGCGCACCGGCACGGTCACCGACCCGCTGTTGTTGCCGCCGTTGCCGTCGGGCGTGTCGCTGGCGATGCTGGCGGTGTTGTTGAAGCTGCTGCCCGCCGGGTCCACCGTGGCTGGCGCGGTGGCCACCACGGTGATGTTGTCGGTGTTGCCCAGCGGCAGGCTGGCGCGGGTGCAGCGCACCACCTGGCCGGTGGCGCTGCAGGCCCAGCCGTTGCCGCTGGCCGAAACGAAGCCCCAGCCGGCAGGCAGGGTGTCGGTGACCACCGCATTCACGGCGGCGGACGGCCCGCCGTTGCGCGGCTGGACCTGGAAGCTGACGTTGCTGCCGGCAGTGGCTGGCAGCGTCGAGGTGACGGACTTCTGCGCGATGCGCACATCGGCACCCGGGATCACCGGGGTGTCGACCGTGGCCACGTTGTCGTTGGGCACCGGGTCGAGCACCCCGCCGGTGGCCGGCTCGACCGAGGCGCTGTTGGTGATGCTGCCGCCCGCAGCCGTGACCCGGCCGGTGATGGTGACCGGCGGCGCCGACGCGCCCGCAGCCAATGCGCCGGCCCGGTTGCAGGTGACCACGCCGGCGCTGTGGCTGCAGACCCAGCCCGAGCCCGAGGCCGACAGGAAGGTGACGGCCGGCGGCAGGGTGTCGGTGACCACCATCGCGCCGCCGGCGTTCGGGCCGGCGTTGCTGGCGGTCAGGATGTAGGTGATGACGCTGCCGCCGGGCACCGGGTCGGGCGTGCCGGTCTTGGTCAGCGCCAGGTTGCCGCCCTCCACCACGGTGGTGGTGTCGGTCTGGCTGTTGTTGGCGGGATTGGCGTCGTTGTCGGCGCTGACCGTGGCGGTGGCATTGATCACCGACGGGCCGGCGACCACGGCGCGCCAGGTCAGCACCACGGTGCGCACGTCCGCGCCCAACGCGGCCAGCGTGCCCAGGTTGCATTGCACGTTGGTGGCGCTGGTGGGCGCGCAGTTGGCACCGGCCGGGCTGGCCGACACGAAGACTGCGCCGCTGGGCACGCTGAGATTCAGCCGGGTGTTGGTGGCGGCATCGACGGCGTTGTTGTCGACACGCAGGGTGTAGCTGTAGGTGCCGCCAGCGGCCACCGGGTCAGGGTTGTCGATTAGCGACGCCACTTGCGGGTCGGCCGCCAGGGCCAGCGCGGGCAGCAGGGCTGCTGCCAGGGCCAGCACCAGGCCGCCGGCATGGCGCCAGGCCCGCCGCGCCCAGGCGCCCTGCTGCCCGCCCTGCACTGCGTCGGCTGCAACCGTGCCCGTGGCTTGCCCGGTGTCCTTGCCTGTTCCCAAGAGTGCCCCTCGTTGCGCCGTGTCGGCGCTGTTCGCATCGGCCACGCCACGCGCCGTGCCGGCTGGTGTCTGACCTGTCACCCATGATAGGCAGCGAGCGGGGTTCTTGACACCGAGCCGGCAAGCCTGGGCCGGGAAACTGTTGTTTCCGCGACTTGCTGGCCGCTTCAACCGCGATGCAGCGTCTGCGCCAGCACCCAGGCCTGCTCGGCCAGCGGCTTGGCGCGCTTGCCCGACTCGAGCGCGGCCGGGTTGCTGGCATTGCCCTGCAGTGCCCGGCCCAGGATGCCCTGCAGGATGCCGGCCAGCCGGAACATGTTGAAGACAATGTAGTAGCCCCAGACATCGGCGCTGATCTGGCGCCCGGCCTGGCCGGTGTGCTGCAGGTAGGTGCGCAGGTAGGCCGGCTCGTCGGGGATGCCGAGCGTGGCCAGGTCGGCGCCGGCCAGGCCGCGGCTGGTCGGGCCGTTGGTCATGTGCCAGGTCATGCAGTGGTAGGCGAAGTCGACCATCGGGTCGCCCAGCGTCGACAGCTCCCAGTCGAGCACGGCCAGGATGCGCGGCTCGGTGGGGTGGAACATCACGTTGTCCAGCCGGTAGTCGCCATGCACGATGCCGACCGGCCCTTCGGGCGGCAGGTGCTGCGGCAGCCAGTCGATCAGTGCTTCCATCGCGGCGATGGTCTCGGTCTCGGCGGCGCGGTACTGCTGGGTCCAGCGCTTGACCTGGCGCGCCAGGTAGGCCTCGGGCTTGCCGAAGCCGGCCAGGCCGATGGCCAGCGGATCGACGCGGTGCAGCGCGGCGATCACCCGGTTCAGCTCGGCATAGATGGCGCCGCGCTCGGCAGGCGTCATGCCGGGCAGGGTCGGGTCCCACAGCACGCGGCCGTCGATGCAGTCCATGATGTAGAAGGCCGTGCCGATCACCGCCGCGTCCTCGCACAGCACATGGGTGCGGGCCACCGGCACACCGGTCTGCGCCAGCGCGGTGATGACGCGGAACTCGCGGTCCACCGCATGGGCCGATGGCAGCAGCACCCCCGGCGGCTTGCGCCGCATCACATAGCGCAGGCCGTCGCTGGCCGTCAGCATGAAGGTGGGGTTGCTCTGCCCGCCCTTGAACTGCGCCACCTGCAGCGGCCCGGCCGTCAGGGCCGGCATGTGGGCGTGCAGGTAGCTGGCCAGCGCCGCCTCGTCGAAGGCGTGCTGCGGCGCCACCGGCCGGGTGCCGGTGAACTGGGAGAACTGTGCGTTGGTGGCATCGGTCATCGGGTTTCCTTCAGCAGGGGTCAGCCGGCGGGCGCCAGCAGGCCCATCAGCAGTGGTCGGGCCAGCAGCGGCTGCAGGGCGGGTGGCCCGTCGCCGGGCAGCCAGTGTTCCACCTCGGCCAGGGCATTGATCAGGCCGCTGATCAGCTGTGCGGCCACCGCCGGGTCGGCCAGGCGGATGCTGCCGTCGGCCTGGCCGGCCACCACCATGGCGGCATAGCGTTCGCCCAGGCGGTTCATGGTGCCGTACATCTGCCAGCGCAGCGCACCGGGCAGCTCGGTCCAGGCGGTCAGCCGCAGCAGCGGGCCGAGTGGCGAAGTCTGCAGCGCCACCAGCGGCAGCGTGGCGGCTAGCAGGGTCTGCCAGCCGTTGGCGCCCACCACCGCAGCCTGCCCCAGCGCAGCCCATTGCACGCTGCGGATCAGCGCGAAGCTGCGCTCGAAGCAGTCGTCGATCAGCGCGTGCTTGGTGTCGTGGTGGTGGTAGAACGAGCCCTTGGTGAGGGCCAGCGTGGCGGCGATGCGT
>JBBRVT010000193.1:0-8485 GCA_038246615.1 Burkholderiales bacterium | reverse complement strand
GATGAGGAAACTTGGGAGCGGCCCGGCGTTTCCTCATGAGTTTTTCGGGCGTACCCGAGCAGCGCGTCAAAGGGCACCCGATCCAGGGCGCCAAGCGCAGCCATAGCCCGGGCTATGGCGAGCATTTGCAACGACGAGCGGGGGCACTTTGGCGTGATGAGCGGGCGTGAACGAAAGACTCATGAGAAACAAAACCTTCCACATTGCGAAATGCACCGAGATCGGGCGTTTCTCCGCGAACAACGGGCGCCGCCAGGGGCCTGGGATGCTCTCAGGACTCTCAGTCCAGGCTCACCTGAACAGGTCGAGGATGCTCTTGCGCTCGCCCTCGGTGGGCGGCTCGGGCAGCTTGTCTTCCAGGCCCACGCTGCTGATGCCGGCGCCTCTGCTGAACTCTTCGAACACCCAGTCACCACCCTGCTGCACCAGGCCGTCGGGCACCTCGGGCACCTGGGGCGGCAGGCTGCGCAGCGCATGCGCCATGTACTCGATCCACACCGGCAGCGCCAGGCCGCCGCCGGTCTCGCGGTCGCCCAGCTTGCGCGGGGTGCCGTAGCCGATCCACACCACCGCCGCCAGGTTGGGCTGGTAGCCGGCAAACCAGGCGTCCATCGAGTCATTGGTGGTGCCGGTCTTGCCGGCCAGATCCATGCGCTTGAAGGTGGCGTAAACCTTGGCGGCGGTACCTGAGCGCGCCACCTCGCCCAGCAGCTGGCTCATCACGAAGGCGTTGCGCGCGTCGATGGCGCGCATCGATTCGTCGATCACCTGCGGCGTGGTTTGCAGCAGCACGCGGCCTGTGTTGTCGGTGATGCGGGTGATCAGCACCGGGTTGACGCGGTAGCCGCCGTTGGCGAACACGCTGTAAGCGCTGGCCATCTGCAGCGGCGTGACCGAGCCGGCGCCCAGCGCCATCGTCAGGTAGGCCGGATGCTTCTCGGCCTCGAAGCCGAAGCGGGTGACCCAGTCTTGCGCGAACTGCACGCCGGTGGACCGCAGCACGCGGATCGATACCATGTTCTTCGACTTGGCCAGCGCCGTCTTCAACGGCATCGGGCCGTCGAACTTGCCGTCGTAATTCTTCGGCTCCCAGGGCTGGCTGCCGGTGGTGCCGGCGTCGAAGAACAGCGGCGCGTCGTTCACCACCGTGGCCGGCGTGAAGCCGCGCTCCAGCGCCGCCGAGTAGATGAAGGGCTTGAAGCTGGAGCCCGGTTGGCGCCAGGCCTGAGTGACATGATTGAACTTGCTCTTGCCGAAGTCGAAGCCGCCCACCAGTGCGCGGATGGCGCCGGTGCGTGGCTCCATGGCCACGAAGGCGCCTTCCACCTCGGGCTGCTGGGTCAGCGTCCAGTCGCCCTTGGGGCCACGCACCGCACGCACCACCGCGCCGCGGCGGATCTGCTTTTGCGCCTCGGCGTTGTCGGCCAGGCCGCTGGTCACCGGTTTCAGGCCGTCGCCGATGACGGTGATGCTCTCGCCCGACTGCAGCACCGCCACCACCTTCCTGGTCGAGGCCTCCAACACCACGGCGGCCTTCAGCTCGTCATTGTCGGGGTGGTCGGCCAGCGCCTCGGCGATGCGGGTGTCGAGCGTGGCGGCGTCGGCCAGGCCGGCTGCGGGCAGGTCGATGCGGTCCTCGGGGCCGCGGTAGTGCTGGCGGCGTTCGTAGTCGAGCAGGCCGCGGCGGAGCGCCCGGTAGGCCACCGCCTGGTCGGCGGCGTTGACCGTCACCTGCACGATCAGGCCACGGGTGGTGGTCTCGGCGCCGTACTGGCTCTGCACCAGCTGGCGCACCGCTTCGGCCACGTATTCGGCATGCACCGAAGAATCCGTCGGCGTGCGCAGCTTCAACGTCTCGGCGCGGGCAGCGATGGCCTGCTCCTCGGTGATGAAGCCGTTGGCCTCCATGCGGTCGATGATGTGCTGCTGGCGGCGCGTGGCGCGCTTGGGGTTGCTCACCGGGTTGTAGGCGCTGGGTGCCTGCGGCAGCCCGGCCAGCATGGCGGCTTCGGCCACGGTCAGGTCGGCCAGCGGCTTGCCGAAGTAGATGTCGGCCGCCGCCGCAAAGCCGTAGGCCCGCTGCCCCAGGAAGATCTGGTTCATGTAGACCTCCAGGATCTGCGGCTTGGACAGCTGCCGCTCGATCTTCAGCGCCAGCAGGATCTCGTAGATCTTGCGGGTGAAGGTCTTCTCGGTGGACAGGTAGAAGTTGCGCGCCACCTGCATGGTGATGGTGGACGCGCCCTGGCTCTTGGCCTTGTTGAACTGCGCTAGCGCGGCACGCGCCACGCCGAGATAGTCGACCCCGCTGTGGCGGTAGAAGCGGGCGTCCTCGATGGCCAGCACCGCCTCCTGCATCACCTTGGGAATCTGGCCGATCGGTGTGTAGATGCGCCGTTCCTCGCCGAATTCACCCAGCAGCACGCCATCGGAGGACAGCACCCGCAGCGGCAGCTTGGGCCGGTAGTCGGTCAGGCCGCTGATGTCGGGCAGGTTGGGGTAGGCCACCGTCAGCGCCACGCCCACCAGCAGCAGCCCCGACAGCACCAGCGCCAGCGCCAGGCCCAGCACGCCCCCCAGCGCGCGCAAGAGCCAACGCAGCGCGCCGGCCGGCCGCGCACGCGCGGCAGCAGGGCTGGTCGGCGCAGGCGCCGCGCGCTCGGTGTCGGTCATGATGGTGGGCAGTGTATAGAGGCGCCCCGGGACAAGCCCGGGCGGGCGGGTGGTCTGGGCGTTGTTCCGGCTGGTGGTCCGGCTGGTGGTCCGGCTGTTGGCCGGAGGCCTGCTGCGGGTGTGAGAAATGCCATCGAAATCGCCGGCAGATCGCAACGTCGGACACGGTCTGAAACGGTAAATTCCTTTGGGCTACAAAGGCTTTACTGCTAGCATTGAAGTAACTTCTTAAGTTCAATTCGTGGCTGCCGACGCACTCAGCCCACCCATTTTGCATGTTGGGAGACGCCACCCGTGAGCCTTTTGGATCTGCTGCTTGGTCGCAAGCATGCGCCGATGATCGGGCTCGACATCAGCTCGTCCAGCGCCAAGCTGGTCGAGCTCGGCATGTCGGCCACCGGCGAATACGTGCTGGAGCGGCTGGCGTCCGAGCCGTTCGAGAAGGGCTGGATCACCGACGGCCAGATCGAGAAGTTCGACGAAGTGGTGGCTGCGGTGCGCAAGCTCATCGACAAGAGCGGCACCAAGACGCGCCAGGTGGTCATGGCCATGCCCCAGTCGGCGGTGATCACCAAGCGCATCATGCTGCCCGCCGGCCTGCGCGACGAAGAACTCGAACTGCAGGTCGAAAGCGAGGCCAACCAGTACATCCCGTTCTCGCTGGACGAAGTGAGCCTGGATTTCTGCGTCATCGGCCCGAGCCCCACCTCGGGCGGTGACATCGAGGTGCTGATCGCCGCGTCGCGCAAAGAGCGGGTGCAGGACCGCCAGGGCCTGGCCGAGGCCGCCGGCCTGAAACCCGTGGTGCTCGACATCGAGAGCCATGCCGCGTTGTTGGCCATGGGCCGCATCGTCGACACCCTGCCCAACGAAGGGCGAGATTCCCTGGTGGCGCTGTTCGAGATCGGCGCCGACACCACCAGCCTGAAGGTGCTGCGCGAGGGCGAGATGCTCTATGACCGCGACCAGGCCTTCGGTGGCTCGCAACTCACCACGCTGATCTCGCGCCAGTACGGCCTGTCGTTCGAGGAGGCCGAGCAGAAGAAGCTCGCCGGCGACCAGCTCGAAGACTATGACTCCCAGGTGCTGGCGCCCTTCGTCGACAGCCTGTCGCAGGAGATCGGCCGGGCGCTGCAGTACTTCTTCACCAGCACGCCGCACCACAAGGTGCACTACGTGATGCTGGCTGGCGGCACCGCCACGCTGCCTGGCCTGAAAGACCGGGTGACCGAGCTGACCGGCTTTGCATCGATGGTGGTCAACCCCTTCGACGGCATGAAGATCGGCAGCCATGTCAAGGAGACCAAGGTTCGCAAGGAGTCGCCGTCCTACCTCACCGCCTGCGGCCTGGCGATGCGGAGGTTTCTGCAGTGACAGCCCCCACGCTCACTTCGTTCGCTGCCCCCCGGCCCTGCGAAGGGGCCATTGACGGCCTTTGGGGCGCGTCAGCCCCTAGCGGCGGCCCGGCGGTGCTGACATGATCCTGATCAACCTGCTGCCGCACCGCGAAGAGCGGCGCAAACAGCGCAAGCGGGCGTTCTTCGTGGGTTTGGGCGCGGCAGCGGGTTGTGGCCTGCTGGCCGCCGGGCTGTGGTACGGCGCGCTGCAGCAGATGACGCAGGCGCAGCAGGCGCGCAACAACTTCCTGCGCGACGAGATCGCCAAGCTCGAAGGCCAGATCAAGGACATCGCCACCCTGCGCGCCGAGATCGACAGCCTGAAGGCGCGCCAGGGCGCAGTGGAAGACCTGCAGCTCAACCGCAACGTGCCGGTGCATCTGCTCGACGAACTGGTGCGCCTGACGCCCGAAGGCATCTACCTGGCCAGCATCAGGCAGACCGACAGCCTGGTGCTGGTCAATGGCGTGGCGCAGACCAACGAGCGGGTGTCCGAATTCCTGCGCAATGCGCAGAGCAAGTCACCCTGGCTGGAGCGCATGGAGCTGGTGGAGATCAAGGCGGTGATGCAGCCGCCGGCGCCCGGCTCCCGCGAGCAGCGCCGCATGTTCGAGTTTGCGCTGCGGGTGTCGATCAAGCAGCCCGGTGCGCCGGCGTCGGCCCCGGGCGGCGCTGCCCTGGCGCCCAAGCCGGCATGAGGACCGCGCCATGGTGACCACCATCCGCCCCACCAGCACGCTGGAGTTCGGCACGGCCATGGACCGTGCCCAGCAGCAGTTCAAGGGCCTCAACCCACAGGAGCCCGGCCAGTGGCCACTGCTGCCCAAGGTGCTGGCCTGGGCGGCCACCGGCGCGCTGGCGCTGGTACTGGGCTGGGTGGTGCTGGTCTCCAGCGCCGCTGATGAACTGCAGGCCGCGCGCAACCTGGAGCCCGGCCTGAAGGACGACTTCCGCGCCAAGCTGGGCCAGGCGGTCAACCTGTCGGAGCTGCGCAAGCAGAAGCAGCAGGTGCAGGAATACGTCACCCAGCTCGAGCGCCAGCTGCCCGGCAAGGCCGAGATGGACGCGCTGCTGTCCGACATCAACCAGGCGGGCATCGGGCGCGGCTTGCAGTTCGAGCTGTTCCGGCCCGGCCAGGTGGAGATCAAGGACTATTACGCGGTGCTGCCCATCACCCTGCGGGTGACCGGCCGCTTCCATGACATCGGCGCCTTCACTGCCGACGTGGCCAACCTGTCGCGCATCGTCACGCTGCACAACCTGGCCATCATGCCGGTCAAAGAGCCGGCCGGCATGCTGGCCATGGACGCCGTGGCGCGCACCTACCGCTACCTGGACGTTGTCGAGCTGGCCGAGGTGCGCAAGGCCCGCGATGCCGAAACCAAGGCCAAGGCGCTGCGCAAATGACGCCCGCGCGCTTGTCCTTCGCCCATGCCGCCCGCCGCCCTGTGCTGGCCAGCGCTGCCGCGTTGCTGTTGCTGGGCCTGGGCGCCTGCGGCGGCGAGACCCAGGAGCTGCAGGACTGGATGGACCAGCAGCGCCGCGAAGCGCGCCCCAGCGTGGCACCGCTGGCGCCGCCCAAGAAGTTCAACCCGGTGCCCTATGCCAATGCCCAGCAGGTCGACCCGTTCAGCAACCAGAAACTCAGCGTGGCGCTGAAGCAGGAAGCCCGCCAGCCCAACTCGATGCTGGCCGCCGAGATGGGCCGGCGCAAGGAGCCGCTGGAGTCCTTCCCGCTCGACGCGATGAGCATGGTCGGCAGCGTGTCGAGGGCTGGCAGGCCGGTGGCCCTGCTGCGGGTGGACAACCTGCTCTACCAGGTCAAGGCGGGTGACTACCTGGGCCAGAACTTCGGCCGCATCCTGCGCATCACCGAGACCGACGTGGCGCTGCGCGAGATCGTGCAGGATGCCGCTGGCGAATGGATCGAGCGCACCGCCACGCTGCAGTTGCAAGAGCGCGGGCAGGAGGCGCCCAAATGACCAGAACGCCGAACGATCCGCAGGAGAGAACCACCATGCCCCAGTGGCGACACCGGCTTGCCGCCTTGCTGCTGGCATGCGCCGCACCCTTCCTGGCTGCCACGGCGGCCCTGGCCCAGGGCGGGGCTGGCAACACCATCCAGTCGATCACCAGCACCCAGCAGGCGGGTGTCGAGGTGGTGCGCATCGAGCTGGCCGAACCGCTGGCAGCGGTGCCCACCGGGTTTTCGGTGCAGACACCGCCGCGCGTGGCGCTCGACCTGCCGGCCGTCGGCAATGCACTGGGCAAGTCGGTGGTCGACATCAACCAGGGCAACCTGCGCAGCGTGGCCATCGCCCAGGCCGGTGACCGCACCCGCCTGGTGCTCAACTTGCGCCAGGCCAGCAGCTACCGTGCCGAGCTGCAGGGCAAGGTGCTGGTGGTGATTCTGGAGAACAACACCGCGCCCGGCCTGGCCTCCAGCGCCGGCGACCCGGTGCAATTTTCCAGCGCACAGAACCGCGACCAGCTGCCGCTGCGAGACATCGACTTCCGCCGCGGCCCCGACGGCGCTGGCCGTGTGATCGTGGCTTTGGCCAGCACCCAGGTGGGCGTGGACATCCGCCAGCAGGGCCAGAGCCTGGTGGTCGAGTTCTTGCGCAGCAGCCTGCCCGAGACCCTGCGCCGTCGGCTCGACGTGGCTGATTTCGGCACGCCGGTGCAGAGCATCGCCAGCTTCCAGAGCGGCGACCGGGTGCGCATGGTGGTCGAGCCGCGTGGCAACTGGGAGCACAGCGCCTACCAGAGCGACAACCAGTTCGTGCTGGAAGTGCGGCCGCTGAAGGTCGACCCGAACAAGCTGACCCAGGGCGCCGGTTTTGCCGGTGAGAAGCTGAGCCTGAACTTCCAGAACATCGAGGTGCGGGCGCTGCTGCAGGTGATCGCCGACTTCACCAACTTCAACGTCGTGACCAGCGACACGGTGACCGGCAACGTCACGCTGCGCCTGAGAGACGTGCCCTGGGACCAGGCGCTGGACATCATCCTGCAGAGCAAGGGCCTGGGCGTGCGCAAGAACGGCAATGTGCTGTGGATCGCGCCCAAGGACGAACTGGCGGCCAAGGAACAGCTCGACCTGGAGTCGAAGAAGAAGATCGCCGACCTGGAGCCCACGCGCACGCAGTCGTTCCAGCTCAACTACACCAAGGCCGAGGTGGTGGCGCAGGGCCTGACCGGGCAGGCCTCGGGTGGCGGTGGTGGCGGTGGTGGCGGCGGCAGCAGCGCGGCGGGCGGCGGGGGTGGTGGCGGCGGTGGGTCGAACCAGGCCACGCGCATCCTGTCGTCGCGCGGCAGCGTGATCTTCGAGACCCGCACCAACCAGTTGTTCGTCACCGACATCCCGTCCAAGCTGGAAGAGATCCAGGTGCTGATCGCCAAGATCGACATCCCGGTGCGCCAGGTATTGATCGAGGCGCGCATCGTCGAGGCCGACGACAGGTTCGGCCGCACGCTGGGCATGAAGCTGGGCGCGTCCGACCTGCGCGGCATCCAGGGCGGCATCCCGGGCTACAAGATCGCCGGCGGCAACTACGTCACCATCGGCGGCAACAGCACGGCGGTGGGCACGCAGACCCTGCAGACCGGCCTGGCCGGATCGGCGGCGCTGGCGCAGGCCTACAGCAACAGCAACTTCGTCAACCTGCCGGCCAACACCATCAACTCGGTGTTCTCGGGCGCCGAGGGTTTGCCGAGCTTTGCGCTGAGCCTGTTCAGCCCGTCGGCCAACCGCTTCCTGAACCTGGAACTGTCGGCGCTGGAGGCCGATGGCAAGGGCAAGATCATCAGCAGCCCGCGGGTGATCACCGCCGACCAGAACAAGGCCATCATCGAGCAGGGCACCGAACTGCCCTACCAGGTGGCCACCAGCAGCGGCGCCACGTCGATCCAGTTCCGCAAGGCCAACCTGAAGCTGGAAGTCAAGCCGCAGATCACGCCCGAGGGCAGCGTGATCATGACGCTGGACATCAACAAGGACAGCGTGGGCCAGCAGACACCGCAAGGCTTCGCCATCGACACCAAGCATGTGCAGACCGAGGTGCTGGTGGAGAACGGCGGCACGGTGGTGATCGGCGGCATCTTTACCCAGAACGAGAGCACCGACGTCAACAAGGTGCCGTTCCTGGGCGACCTGCCCTACGCCGGGGCGCTGTTTCGCAACACCACCCGCGTGGCCACCAAGACCGAGCTGCTGATCTTCATCACGCCGAAGATCGTGACCGAGCGCGCCACCGCCCGCTGATAGCTGCGGCGTTGGCTGCGCGCCTCGCCCGACAGGGAGTTTCCGACATGCGTTATTCAAGTATCAAGTCGTGGGTGGCAAGCCTTTGTGTACTGGCGCTGGTGGCGTGCGGCGGTGGTGGGGGCGGCGGGGATCCGGTGCTGGGTGGGGGTGG
>JBBRVT010000192.1:0-8509 GCA_038246615.1 Burkholderiales bacterium | reverse complement strand
GCCGAAGCCTCAAACTGGCCGCCTTCTGCGCGCCACTACCATCGCGCCGAACGCCAGCAGCGCCAGTGCCAACGTCTGTGGCTCCGGCACAGAGGCGGCCACATCGCCGGGGCGCACAGCCACGGCAAAGAACTGGAGGTTCTGGCTGAAGTCGAACTGGAAGCCGCCAGCGGGACTGAAGACCCACGCGCGGATGCCAGGCGTGAACTCCGTACCGGACCAGTAGAAGTCGGGCTGCACATTCGTGAACTCCGCCACCTGAGTCAGATTGCCATAGGCGGTGAAGAGTGCGCCGTATTCGCTGATCTCGGGCAGCCGCCAGTCGGTGCTGCTGGCGAAGTCCAGGCTGTCCGCCCAGCCTTTCTGCGTGCTCCAGTTCTGCGCGCCATTGACGTTCCAGTTCTGCAGCCAGATAAGATTGGTGCTAGTGTCCTTCACCGTGCCGTCAACTAGGCTGACCAGCGCAGCCTGCGCCGCGCCCGTCAGCGCCACCATAGCGGCCGCGGCCGCCAAAGACTTCAATAACTTCATGACTTTCCTTCTGAAGGGTTAAAGATGCGCCAGAGAAGAAAGCAATTTTTGAGCCACCCCCCCTGACCCAAGAAATAGTTTATTAATCAATGACTTGCCGTCCGATCGACCTTCACGACAAGAACGAGGGTGTAAAGACTTTCGACACTTTCGGGCAGCTGTCGACCGGTACGCAAGGCTGGAATGCCCCGCCACTGCGACGCCAGGGCCAGCACGGGCGGCTGCTTCAGGGTGTCCGGGCGGGTGACTGGAAAGGGTCGTCAGCCCCCACCCGCAACCGGCCTTGGGTTGCCGAAGACCTGCCGCTGATGGCGCGCGCGCCCAGCAGGCCAGCCGGCACGCCAAGCGCAAGTCGCTGCCGTCGCGTCGCATCTGGTCCGCGCCCCGGGCTGCAATCCGTCCGACGTGCACGGGCTGCAGGCCACTCGCAGCGCGGTGGTGCGAGCAGCACTGATGTCGTCGCCTGCCGGCCCGCGCGGCAGCACGGCTACCATCGCCGAACGCCATCTTGCACACCATGACCACCGATCCCACCACCACCGCCCGCACCGCGCTGGCATGCCTGGACCTGACCAGCCTGAACGACGACGACGATGCCGCCGCCATCACCGCGCTCTGCGCCCAGGCCGCCGGCCTCGCCGGGCCGCCGGCCGCCCTGTGCGTGTGGCCACGCTTCGTTGCCCTTGCGCGGGCGCAGGCACCGGCCGGCGTACGGGTGGCGGCGGTGGCCAACTTTCCGGCCGGCAGCCTGGACGTGGCGGGCGCGGTGGCCGATGCGCAGGCCATCGTGGCGGCCGGCGGCGACGAGGTCGACCTGGTGCTGCCCTGGCGCGCCCTGCGTGACGGTGACGCGGCCGGTGCTGCCGCGCTGGTGCAGGCGGTGCGCGCGGCCTGCAGCGGCCGCACGCTGAAACTGATCCTCGAATCGGGCGACCTGGCCACGCCGGCGCTGGTGCACCAGGCCAGCCTGATCGGGCTGGACGCGGGTGTCGACTTTCTCAAGACCAGCACCGGCAAGACCGGCACCGGCGCCACGCCAGCGGCGGCGCGGGTGATGCTGGAGGCCATCGCCGCCCACCCGCGCGGCGCGGCCGTGGGCTTCAAGGCCTCGGGCGGCATCCGCCGGGTGGCCGACGCGGCGGTCTACATCGCGCTGGTGCGCGAGATCCTCGGCGCCGACGCGCTGGTGCCGCAGCGCCTGCGCTTCGGCGCCAGCGGGCTGCTGGGCGACATCACGGCAGTGCTGCAGGGCGGCGGTGCCGGCAACACCAGCGCGGCCGGCAGCTACTGACACCGACACCGACACCGACACCGACACTGACGCGCCGTGACCACACCACACATGCTGCCGGCCGAGGTGATCCGCACCAAGCGCGACCATGGCGCGCTCAGCGCCGCGCAAGTCCAGGCCTTCGTGCTGGGCCTGGTCGACGGCAGCTGGAGCGAGGGCCAGGCCGCAGCGCTGGCCATGGCCATCCTGCTGAACGGCATGGACCGCGCCGAATGCGTGGCGCTGACCCGGGCGATGACGCACTCGGGCCGGGTGCTGCAGTGGGCCGACGCGGGCCTGCCCGGCCCGGTGGTCGACAAGCATTCCACCGGCGGCGTGGGCGACAAGGTGAGCCTGGTGCTGGCGCCGATCGTCGCGGCCTGCGGCGGCATGGTGCCGATGGTCAGCGGCCGGGGCCTGGGCCATACCGGCGGCACGCTGGACAAGCTGGCCGCCCTGCCCGGCTACCAGACCGACCCGCCGCACGCCCGGCTGCTGGCGGTGCTGCGCAGCGCCGGCTGCGCCATCGTCGGCGCCAGTGCCGACATCGCGCCGGCCGACCGGCGCCTGTATGCCATCCGCGACGTGACGGCCACGGTGGAATCGGTGCCGCTGATCACCGCCAGCATCCTGAGCAAGAAGCTGGCAGCCGGCCTGGGCAACCTGGTGATGGACGTGAAGCTGGGCAACGGCGCCTTCATGACCGACCTGGCCAGCGCGCGCACGCTGGCCGGCAGCCTGGTGGACGTGGCCACCGGCGCCGGCCTGCCCTGCCGCGCGCTGATCACCGACATGAACCAGGTGCTGGGCCACAGCGCCGGCAATGCGCTGGAGGTGCAGGAGAGCATCCACTTCCTGACCGGCGCGGCGCAAGAGCCGCGGCTGCGCAGCTTGACGCTGGCCCTGGCCGCCGAGATGCTGCACGGCGCGGGGCTGGCGCCCAGCGTGCCGGCCGGTGCGGCCCGGGCTGCGGCGGCACTCGACAGCGGCCGCGCTGCCGAGCACTTTGCGCGCATGGTCGCCGGCCTGGGCGGGCCGGCCGATGTGCTGGCCAAGCCTGCGCTGCCCGTCGCGCCGGTGCAACGCGATGTGCCCGCCCCGCGCAGCGGCGTGCTGGCCGCCAGCGACACCCGCGCGCTGGGCCTGGCGGTGGTGGCGCTGGGCGGCGGGCGGCGCGTCGCCAGCGACACGGTGGATGCACGCGTGGGCTTCAGCCAGGTGCTGCCGCTGGGCAGCAGGGTGCAGGCGGGCGACGCGCTGCTGCGGGTGCATGCGGCCAGCGCCGCCGATGCCGACGCGGCCTGCGCCGCCGTGCGGGCGGCCTTCACCATCGCCGACGACGATGCCGCGCCACCACCACCCGGGCCAGTGGTCATCGACCGCTTGTGAGTGCCGCTGCGGGCTGCTGCGGGCCGCTGCAGCTCGGTGCCGCCCGGTGCGGCCTGCTCAGCCCGCCGCAGCAAAGCGCCCGCTGGCGCGCGCCAGGTAGAACCATTCCTGCCGCGCGGCAGCGCGCGGATTGGGGAACACCAGCCAGCCGTCGCCGGGCGCCAGCACCGGCGCGCCGCTGGCGCGGTGGCCGATCACGGTGCCGGCCTGCACCGGGTCGAAGCTCTGCCAGTCGCGCACGAAGCGGTCGTCGGCATGCTGCTTGTCGACCACCGCATGCAGGCTGAGCGCCTCGATGCCCGCCACCGGCTGCGGCGGCGCTTCGTCGGTCATGCCCAGGTGGGCCAGGGTGCGGTGGATGGCGCGCCAGGCCACCTCGGGCGATTGCGGGTCGGTGTGGGCGCCGCACTCCAGCGTCAGCCCCCAGCCGCCCTGGCTGCGCATGTATTCGGTGGTGCCCACGCCATAGCGCGGGTGCAGCTCGGGCAGGGCCTCGGCGGCCAGGCCATCGGCGCGGGCCTGCTGGGCGCGCTGCGCCACGCCACTGGCATAGGTGCCCAGCCAGCCGTCCACCGCACGCGGCACGCCCAGCGCCCGGGCCAGCGCCTCTTCGGTGGCGGCCTGGCGGAAGGCCTCCAGCGGGCCGCCGTTGTCCATTGGCCCCACCATCACGAACGGCGCGCCGCCGGAATGGAACGAGTGCAGATCGAGCAGGCCGTCGTGCGCGGCCAGCAGCGGGCACAGCCAGTTGGCCAGCCGGTCTTCGTTGTCGTGCGGGGCGGGCCTGGGCTCCAGCGCGCGGTTGAGGTTGCGGTCACCGGCGCGCTGGCCGCGCTGGAAGGCCAGCGGGTTGCACACCGGCACGAAGGTGACCGCCCCGCGCCGCAGCACCAGCGCGCCGCTCTCGAACTCGGCCAGCACGCGCCGGATGGCCAGCGTGCCGCAGACCTCGTTGCCATGCACCGCGCCGGTGATGACCAGCTGCGGCCCGGCCGCATGGCTGGCGATGCGGACGGACTGCAGCGGGGGCAGCGGGGGCAGCGGTGATGGTGGTTGGGGCACGGACGTCATGGCTGGATTGTGATGCGGCATACAGTGGCCGGCACACTGACTGGAGCCCGCGATGCACCCCCTGGCCATGATCCTGGCCGCCGCGCTGCTGGCGCCGCTGCACGCCGCCCATGCATTCGACCTGCAGGGCCACCGCGGCGCCCGCGGCCTGGCGCCCGAGAACACGCTGGCCGGCTTTGCCCGCGCGCTGGCCGTCGGCGTGCACACGCTGGAGACCGACATCGGCATGAGCCGCGACGGCGTGCTGCTGATCGCGCACGACCCGGCGCTGAACCCCGACATCACCCGCGGGCCCGACGGGCAGTGGCTGGCCGGGCGCGGGCCGCTGATCTTCCTGACGCCGTTCGCCGAACTGCAGCGCTACGACGTCGGCCGGCTCAAGCCCGGCAGCCGCTATGCCGGCCAGTTCCCCGAGCAGCGGCCGCACGACGGCGCGCGCCTGCCGGCGCTGGCCGACCTGTTCGCCCTGGCCAAGCGCACCGGCAACCCGCAGCTGCGGCTGTCGCTGGAGACCAAGCTCAGCCCGCTGGCCCCCGACGACACCGCCGCGCCCGGGCCCTTCGCCCGCGCGCTGGTGGCTGCGGTGCGTGGCGCCGGCCTGGCCAGCCGCACCAGCATCCAGTCGTTCGACTGGCGCACGCTGCAGGTGGTGCAGCGCGAGGCGCCAGAGATCGCCACCGTCTACCTCACTGCCCGCCAGCGCTGGCTGGACAACGTCGGCCCCGGCCCGGCCACGCCGTGGACAGCCGGTTTCGCGCTGCAGGACCATGGCTCGGTGCCGAGGTTGATCCGCGCGGCTGGCGGCACCATCTGGAGCAGCTTCCACGGTGACCTGGACGCCGCCCAGGTGAAAGAGGCGCAGGCGCTGGGCCTGCAGGTGCTGGCCTGGACGGTGAACGAGCCGGAGCAGATCGAGGCGATGCTCGACCTGGGCCTGGACGGCATCATCAGCGACCGGCCCGACCGGGTGCGCGACGCAATGGCCCGGCGCGGGCTGCCGCTGCCGGCGCCCATGCGCGTGATGGCGGACTGAACAGCGGCCGATTGAACAGCGCCCGGCTGAACAGCGCCCGGCGGAACAGCCCGGCTGCAAGGCGTCCAGGTTCTCAGTTCAGGCCTGGATCTCGTGCCAGGTGGGCCACCATGGACAACAGCGCCTGGTGGATCTGACGCGCCAGCGGCGCAGCCTCTGCCAGATCGGCCGGCGGCAGCAGCTTGCGCTCGAAGGCATCGGTCGATTGCTGCAGCTGCACCAGCCCCAGCGTGGCACAGGCGCCACGCAGCGAGTGCGACAGCGCCAGCCACTGGCCGCCCGCGTTGACGCCCAGCAGCGCCGGGATGCCATGCCGGTATTCCCCGATGAAGCGGGGCCAACAGGCTGCGCAGGCGTTCCTCGTTGCTGCGCAGCGCGGCCTGCGCGGTGGCCTTCGCTGATGTTGCCGCTGACGTCCTGCACGGCTCCATGCAGCCCGCTGATGCGCGCAGCGGCATCCCGCAGCACCTCCCCACGGGCCTCCAGTGTGCCGGTCGAGCCATCCGCGCGCACGAATTCGAGCGCGAGCTGGCAGGGCCGACCGTCGCTCATTGCCGCCTGCACGGCGGCCTGCAGGCGGCTCCAGCTGGCCGGCGTGTAGAGACGTTCATGCTCCTGGAACGACGGTGCCGGCTGGCTGGGGTCGCGCCCGAACAGAACCTGCAGCTGATCGGACCAGGTGACCGCATCGCGTGCCGCATGCCATTCCCGGCTGCCGATGCGGCCGATGCGGCCGATGCGCTGTGTTTCGCGCATGGCCGACTGGGTCCGCTTGAGCGCCGTGATGTCCGTGACGTGGGCAATGAAGCCCTGGACCCGGCCATCGACGGTGTCTGGAAGGCAGTGGGACAGGCTGTGCCGTGCCTGTCCGCCAGGGCCGGGCAGCAGGCGCTCGAAGGGCTGGACATGCCCGAGCGAGGCCAGACGGACGAAGAGCTCGTCGAGCGCGAACAACGCCGGGCCGAGCAGGTCTTGAAGGGACCGCCCGACCAGCGCAGCGGGGTCGACGCCGAGCCGCGCCTGGTAGGCCTCGTTGGCGAACCGGCAGCGCAGGTCGCTGTCCGGTGGCCCACCATCGAAGACGCCTGGTCCAGGACGCAGCGACTCTGCTGCCCCTGGTCGTTGGCACAGGCATCGCTGTTCCGGGGCTTGGCGTTGGCAACCTGTGGGCAGCCCCCAGACCTGCCGCTTCGCGTCAGGCCCCCCGAGGGGGATGAGGAAACTTGGGAGCGGCCCGGCGTTTCCTCATGACCGCCCCCAGACCTGCCGCTTCGCGTCAGGCCCCCGAGGGGGATGAGGAAACTTGGGAGCGGCCCGGCGTTTCCTCATGCGCCGTGCCGGCGCCCGGCATGGCGCGGCGGCAGGACCGCACGCCCTGGCTCTACATCCAGAGGACCTTCTTGCGCTGCCCCACCCAGCGCTCGTAGCTGCTGGCGTACACCTCTTCCACCCGGTTTCGCTTGACCTTGAAGGTGGGGGTGATGAAGCCGTTGTCCACGCTCCAGGCCTCGGTCACCAGCACCAGGCAGTCGAGTTGCTCGTGCGGGTCGAGCGAGGCATTCACCGTCTTCAGGTGCTCGGCCAGGCCGCTCTCCAGCTCGGCCCGGCCGCTGGCGGCCTTGCTGAGTGCCACCGCGCCTTCGTTGAGCATCAGCACCGCCAGCGGCTGGCCCAGGTTGGCGCCGGTCACGCAGCAGGCTTCCACGGCAGGGTGCATCACCAGCTTGTCCTCGATGGGTGCCGGCGCCACGTACTTGCCCTTGCCGGTCTTGAACAGGTCTTTCACCCGGCCGGTGATCTTGAGGTTGCCGTCGACGTCCAGCGCGCCCTTGTCGCCGGTGTGCAGCCAGCCGTCGGCGGTCATGGCGTCCTGGGTGAGGCCGGGCTCCTTGTAATAGCCCAGCATCAGGCCGTGGCTCTTCATCTGGATCTCGCCGTTGGCCGGGTCGAGCCGGGCCTGCACACCGTCGTAGGGCTGGCCCACCGTGCCCGGGCGCGGCTTGCCGGGCAGCGTGGCATGCGAGGCACCGCAGTTCTCGGTCATGCCGTACACCTCGACCAGGTCCAGCCCCAGCGCCCCGTACCACTTCAGCAGCTCGGGCGGCATCGGCGCGGCGCCGCCGGCGGCGAACTTGCACTGGTCCAGCCCCAGCGCGCCGAGCACCTTCTTGCGCACGATGTTGTTGAGGATGGGGATCTTGAGCAGGCGTGCCAGCTTGGCCGGCGGCATCTTGGCGGCCACGCCCTGCTGGAACTTCACCCACAGCCGCGGCACCGAGAAGAACACCGTCGGGCGGGCACGCTGCAGGTCGGCGGCAAAGGTGTCCAGGCTCTCGGCGAAGAACACGCTCATGCCGGTGGCCAGCAGCGCAAACTCCACCAGGGTGCGCTCGGCCACGTGCGCCAGCGGCAGGTAGCTCAGCATGCGGGTGCTGTGGTCGAGCATCTTCACCCGTTTCAGGCCGGTATCGATGCTCCAGGCAAAGGTGCCGAAGCTGTGCATCACGCCCTTGGGCATGCCGGTGGTGCCCGAGGTGTACATGATGGTGGCCAGCTCGTCGCCGCTGCGCACCGGGTTGCCAGCCAGCGGCTGGCTGTGGCCCTGGATGGTGGCCCAGTCCTCGGTGCCGGGGGGCAGCGTGTCCGTGGCCGGCGCCAGCGGCATGGCGATGCAGTGCAGGCCCTGGGGCACGCCCGGGCGCATGCCGGCCCAGCCGTCGAGCTTGCCGATGAACAGCAGCTTGGCCTCGCTGTGGGTCAGGATCTGGCGGATGGTGTCGGGCGCCAGCGTGGGGTACAGAGGCACCGACACGCCGCCCGCCATCCAGATGGCGAAGTCGGAGATCATCCACCAGGCGGTGTTCTTGCTGATCAGTGCCACCCGGTCGCCAGGCTGGATGCCCTGGGCCTGCAGGTGGCTGGCCATGCGGCGCGCCTGGTCCATCACCTGCGCCCAGGTCAAGGTCTGCACCGCGCCACCGCCCATGGGTTGGGTGAACACCACCCGCGTGGGCGTGGTCTGCTCCCAGTGGTACAGGCGCTGCAGTGCCAGATGAGAGGCATCCACCGGAACATGACGCATGCTGATCCCTTCACGGCACTGTGCGGCCGGCTGTCTGAAGCCCCGAGCCTAGCCCGACGCAGCCGGCCTGCCCAGACGGGGTTTCGAGATCAGGGCACCACCCGAGGCCGGTGCAGGGAACCCGGCAGCGCGG
>JBBRVT010000191.1:0-8512 GCA_038246615.1 Burkholderiales bacterium | reverse complement strand
TGCCGAACGGCGCCTGGCCGCGCTGGCGTGCAGCGGTGCAGGCGCTGCACGCGGCCGGCACCGGCCTGTCGGTGGCCGCGTCCACCCTGCCAAACGACATGGGTGTCGTGTTGCGGGTGGCCGCCGCCGATGGTGGTGGCCTGGACGCGGCGCTGCAAAGCCTGCTCGGCGTGGTGGTGCAAGACCGGAACGCAGAGATCGCCACAGGCAGGGCGAAGAGAGCGGCCGCCTGAGCAGCGGCTCTGCGCAGCGCCCTCGCTCGGCCCGGTCGCTCAGCTGCGCAGGTGGCAGGCCACCTGGTGCCCGTCGCCCACCACCTTCAACACCGGCGACTGCACATCGCACAGCCCCTTCTGCGCGATCGGACAGCGGGTGTGGAAGTGGCAGCCCGGCGGCGGGCGGATCGGGTTGGGCACGTCGCCCTGCAGCGGGATGCGCTTGCGCTTGACCAGCGGGTCGGGGATGGGCACCGCCGACAGCAGGGCCTCGGTGTAGGGGTGCCGGGGCTGGGTGTACAGGTCGCGCGACGTGGCGATCTCGACGATGCGGCCCAGGTACATCACCGCCACCCGGTCGCTGATGTGCTCGACCACGCTGAGGTCGTGCGCGATGAACAGGTAGGTGAGGCCGAACTGGCTCTGCAGGTCTTCCAGCAGGTTGATCACCTGGGCCTGGATCGACACGTCGAGCGCGCTCACCGCCTCGTCGCAGACGATCAGCTTGGGGCTGACCGCCAGCGCCCGGGCAATGCCGATGCGCTGGCGCTGGCCGCCCGAGAACTCATGCGGATAGCGCCGCAGATGGTCGGCCGACAGGCCCACCACCTGCAGCAGCTCGACGATGCGCGCCTCGTAGGCTGCCGGGTCGGGCGCCAGCTTGTGGATGGTCAGCGCCTCGCCGACGATGGCCTGCACCGTCATGCGCGGGTTCAGGCTGGCGTACGGGTCCTGGAAGATGATCTGCATGTCGCGCGCCATGCCGCGCAGTTCGGTCGTGCCCATGGCGGTGACGTTCTTGCCCTCGAACCACACGGTGCCGGCGGTGGGCTCGATCAGGCGCAGGATGCAGCGTCCGGTGGTGCTCTTGCCGCAGCCCGATTCACCGACCACGCCCAGCGTCTCGCCGGCCTGCAGGTCGAAGCTGACACCGTCGACCGCATGCACCTTGTCGACCACGCGGCCCAGGATGCCGCCCTTGACCGGGAAGTGCTTGACCAGCCCTTCCACTTTCAGGAGTGGTGCGTTGCTCATTGGGGTGCCTTCGTGCTGCGCACTGCGGAATTCGCCCTCGGGACGGCCCGGCGGGCTCATGCCAGGGCCGCTTCCAGGATGCAGGCCACCTTGTGGCCGGGCGTGGCCTCCACCAGCGGCGGCGTGGCGCTGCGGCAGGCCGGCATGGCGTGCTTGCAGCGGTCGGCAAAACGGCAGCCTTCGGCCGGGTTGATCAGCTTGGGCACGGTGCCGGCGATGGCTTCGAGCCGCACCTTGTGGGTGGCAGCGGTGTCGATGCGCGGAATGCTGCGGATCAGGCCCTGGGTGTAGGGGTGGCGCGGCCGGGCGAACAGGTCTTCGACGCTGGCTTCTTCGACCACCTTGCCGGCATACATCACCACCACCCGCTGCGCTGTCTCGGCCACCACGCCCATGGCATGGGTGATCAGCAGGATGGCCATGCCCATGCGCTCTTTCAGCTCGACCATCAATTCCAGGATCTGGGCCTGGATGGTGACGTCGAGCGCGGTGGTGGGCTCGTCGGCGATCAGCAGCTTGGGGCTGCAGGCCAGGGCGATGGCGATCATCACCCGCTGGCGCATGCCACCGCTGAACTGGTGCGGGTAGTCGTTCACGCGCCGCTCGGGCGTGGGGATGTTCACCAGCCTGAGCATCTCCACCGCGCGGTTCAGCGCCTCGCGCTTGCTCAGGCCCTCGTGCAGGCGGATCGATTCGGCGATCTGCGCGCCCACGGTGTAGACCGGGTTCAGGCTGGTCATCGGCTCCTGGAAGATGATGGCGATTTCCTTGGCGCGGATCTTCTGCATCTCCTGCGGGCCCAGCGGCACCAGGTCACGCCCCTGCCACAGCACCTGGCCGGCGACGATCTTGCCCGGCGGCATGTCGATGAGCTTCATCACCGTCTTGGCGGTGACGCTCTTGCCGCAGCCGCTCTCGCCGACCACGCACACCGTCTGGCCGGCGTCGATGGCGATGTCCACGCCATCGACCGCATGCAGCCAGCCGTCTTCGGTCTTGAAGTGGGTCTTGAGCCCGCGGATGTCGAGCAGAGGCATATCAGCAGCGCCCGGCCGCCCGAAGCGGCTGATAGCCCCCTCGGGGGGCAGCGAACGAAAGTGAGCGTGGGGGCAGCATGCTCAGAGGACTCTGCGCGGATCGAGCGCGTCGCGCAGCCCGTCGCCGATGAAGTTGATGGTCAGCACGGTGAGAAAGATCGCGATGCCGGGGAACAGCGCCCAGTGCATGGCCAGGTCCATGTAGTCGCGGCCGTCGTAGAGGATGCGGCCCCAGGTGGGGATGTCAGGCGGGAAGCCCAGCCCCAGGAAGCTGAGCGTGCTCTCGGCGATGATGGCCGCCGCGATGTCGATGGTGGCGGCCACGATCACCGGCCCCAGGCTGTTGGGCAGGATGTGGCGCACCACCTGGCGTGGCACGCTGGCGCCCAGCGCGCGCGCCGCCTCGACAAACTCTTTCTCGCGCAGGCTGAAGAACTGCGCCCGCACCAGCCGCGCCACCGGCATCCAGCGAAAGCCGCCGATCACCACCACGATCAGGATGAAGATGCCCATCTCCAGACCGAAGGCCGCCTTCAGCGGCTCGCGGAACAGGAAGATCAGCAGCAGCAGCAGCGGCAGCTGCGGCAGGCTGAGGAACAGGTCGGTCACCCACATCAGCGCCGCATCCACCCAGCCGCGCGCCATGCCGGCCACCGCGCCGATGAACACGCCCACGGTGACGGCCATCAGCATCGCCGCCAGCCCCACCGCCAGCGAGATGCGCCCGCCATAGAGCACCCGGGCCAGGATGTCGCGGCCCAGGTCGTCGGTGCCCATCGGGTGTTTCCACGACGGCGTGGACAGCTTGGCGCTGAAATCGACGTCGTTGATGCCCACCTTGTAGAACAGCGGGCCCAGCAGCACGGCGGCCACCAGCGTGCCCAGCAGCCACAGGCTCCAGAAGGCGAGCCGGTGGCGCTTGAAGCGGCGCCAGGCCTCGGTCCACGGCGACACGCTCTGTGCCGCCCTGGCGGCGGGTGCGCCGCCCGGCCCCCCGGGGGGGGCACCGGCGGGGCTAGCGGTAGCTGATGCGGGGGTCGAGCCAGCCATAGAGCACGTCGGCAACCAGGTTGAAGAAGATCACGAGACAACTGAAGACGAAGGTGACCGCCATGATCACCGGTGTGTCGTTGCGCAGGATGGCGTCGATCAGCAGGCTGCCGATGCCGGGGATGCGGAAGATCTGCTCGGTGACGATGGCGCCACCGAACACCGCCGGCATCTGCAGCGCCACCAGGGTGACGACCGGGATCAGCGCGTTGCGCACCACATGCTTGTTGATCACCGTGCGCTCGGCCAGGCCCTTGCTGCGCGCGGTGGTCACGTAGTCGAGCCGGATCACGTCGAGCACGGCCGAGCGCACATAGCGCATCCAGCTGGCCGCCTGGAACAGCCCCAGCACCATGATCGGCATGATCGACTGCCTGAACTGGTCGACCCACCACTGCCAGCCGGTGGACGACAGGTCAGCCCGGTAGACGAACGGGAACCAGCCCAGTTGCACCGAGAACAGCAGGATGAACAGCACCCCGGTGAAGAAGGTGGGCAGCGAGAAGCCGACGAAGGCCAGCGTGCTGGCGATGCGGTCGAACCAGCTGTAGGGCTTGACGGCGGCCAGCACGCCCACCGGCAGCGCCACCAGCAGCGCCACCAGCTGCGACATGCCGATCACCGCGATGGTGACGCCGATGCGCTGGCCGATCAGGGTGTCGACGTCGATGCGGCTGACGAACGAGAAGCCCCAGTCGCCCTGCAGCATGCTGCCCAGCCAGCGCAGGTAGCGCTCCCAGATCGGGTCGTCCAGGCCGAACTGTGCCCGCAGCGCCATGCGCACTTCAGGCGGCACGTTGGGGTTGTTGGCCAGGTCTTCGAACGGGTCGCCCGGTGCCAGCGCCAGCACGGTGAACAGCACCAGGCTGATGCCCAGCAGGCTGGGCAGCGCGATCAGCAGCCGGCGGATGATGTAGTTGAGCAAGGGGGCGGACGTCGATGAATGCGCGGTGGCTTTGTTTGCCAAGGGGGCACGGTCTGACCAAGCGGCCGCCACGGAACCGGCTCTGCCGGGCCGTCGGCGGCGCCCCCTTGAGGGGGAGCGCCGCAGGCGCTACGGGGGTGGGTCTGTCACTGGAGCGCCGCAGGCGCTACGGGGGTGGGTCTGTCACTGGAGCGCCGCAGGCGCTACGGGGGTGGGCTTACGCGTCCCGCGTCCAGTAGCCCAGGGCCCAGGTGCTGTTGTCCCAGGCCGAGAACACCGGCTTCATCTTGTTCAGCACGCCATACGGGCGCGGGCGGGCGAACAGCGGAATGATGTACTTGTCGTTGACCACCAGGTCGTTCATCCTGATGAACAGCGCCGCCCGCTTGACCGGGTCGAACTCCCCCTGCGCGGCCTTGTGCGCGGCGTCGAACTCGGCATTGGTCCAGCGCGCCAGGTTGCGGCTGCTCCACTTGTTGGCCTTCTGTGAGAGCTGGTCGGTGACGAACTGCTCCATGAAGATCTGCGGGTCCGGGTTGCCCATGGTGGTGGTGAACATCTGGATGTCCGACCAGAACTTCTGGTAGGTGTCCGGGTTGGCCGCATCGCTGCCGAAGAACACCGCCGCCACCACGCTCTTCAGTTCCAGGTCGATGCCGGCCTTGGTGCAGGCGTCCTTGATGATGGCCTGGCACTTCTGGCGCGGGCCGCTGACCGAGGTCTGGAACACGAACTTCAGCTTCACGTCGCCCTTGGCGCGGATGCCGTCGGTGCCCTTCTTCCAGCCGGCGGCCTCCAGCACCTGGCTGGCCTTGTCGATGTTGAACTCGTACCTGGTGTTCGGACTGCGGAAGCGCGCCGGGTTGTTCAGGAAGTTGGCGGTCACTACCGCGCCGCGGCCGTAGATCTGCTCGCCGATGTTCTTGCGGTCGATCAACAACGACATGGCCTCGCGCACCGCCTTGTCGGTGAATGCCGGGTGCTTGCTCTTGGCACTGGCGCGTTCACCGTCCACTTCTTTCCAGGGGTCGGTCACGTTCAGGCTGACGAACTCGACGTCGCTGCCGGCATAGAACTCCATGCGGCCCTTGCCGGCGGCCTCCAGGCGCTTGAGCAGTTCGTCTTCGACAGCCAGGTTCCAGGCCACGTCGTATTCGCTGGTCTGCAGCACCGCGCGGGCCGCGCTCAGCGCGTCGCCGCCGCCCTTGAGCTCCAGCCGGTCGAAGAACGGCTGGTTCGGCACGTGGTAGGCCATGTTGGCTTCGGCTGCCAGGCTGTCACCGGGCTTGAAGTCGACGATCTTGTACGGGCCGGTGCCCACCGGCTTGGTGTTGGCCGCAGCCTCGCGTGACTTGGCGCCGATGAACGGCTCGAACACATGCTTGGGCAGGATGCAGCCGAAGATGCCGGTCAGCGCCTCGGCCCAGAACGGCGTGGCCTTGAGGTAGGTGATCCTGACGGTGTGTGAATCGACCTTCTCGATCTTCAGGTCTTTGTAGGTGGCCACGGTCACGGTGCTGGTGGTCGGGTCGCCGGCGTAGGCGGCGGTGAACACCACGTCGTCGGCTGTGAAAGGCTTGCCGTCATGCCAGGTGACGCCCCGCTTCAGCTTCCAGGTGACGGTCTTGCCGTCGGCGGCGACGCCGCCGTTCTCCCTGGACGGGATCTCTGCGGCCAGCGCCGGTATCAGGTTGCCTTCGGAGTCCCAGCCGGCCAGCGGCTCGTAGAAGATGCGGCTGGCGTCCTGGTCTTTCGTGCCGCCGGCGAAGTGCGGGTTCAGGTGCACCGGCGCCTGCCAGTAGATCAGCTTGAGCGCACCGCCGCCGCCGCGCTTGGTGCCGCTGTACGGGATCGCCGTCTGTGCCTGCGCCACGCCGGCGTGCATCAGCAGCATGCCGGCCATCGGCGCGGTCAGGCCCAGGCCCACCATCTGCGAGATGAAGTTGCGGCGCGGCAGCTTGCCGTCACGCACTTCGTTGATCAGGTGGCGAAGTTCGCGTTCATGCTTGTCCATGCAGGGCTCCAAAGAAAAGGTGCGACGGTCTCGGAGGCAGGCCTGCGGCCCGCCGGGTGCGACATGCTATCGGTTGAACTGGGCCACGCTATCCGGGTCGCCCCGAACAGGTGCGCGCCGGTGCGGTGCCTGGGCAGATACTGCAGGCCATGACCGCCGATGACGTGCTGTGCATCCACGGGCCGCTGCAGGCGGCGCTGCCGCTGGTGCTGGATTCCCCGCATTCGGGCAGGCGCATGCCTGCTGACTTTGCAGCCGCGCTGGCCGAATCCGACCTGCGCGACGGTGAAGACTGTTTCATCGACGAGCTGTACCTTCCGGCCACCACGCGGGGCATCCCGCTGCTGGCGGCGCAATTTCCACGCACCTACCTCGACCCCAACCGCCACGCCGGCGACGTCGACACCGACCTGCTCGATGCGCCCTGGCCCGAGGCACTGGTGCCCAGCGGCAAGGCGCGCATCGGCAAGGCGCTGGTCTGGCGCACGCTGGACGACGGGCGGCCGATCTACGACCGCAAGCTGACAGTGCAGGAATTGCGCCAGCGCATCGCGCGCTGCCACACGCCGTACCACGCGGCCCTGCGCAGCCTGCTGCAGGCAGCCCATGCCCGCCATGGGGTGGTCTACCACCTGAACTGCCATTCGATGAACGCGGTGGGCGGCAAGATGGGTGAAGGCGTGGGCGCCGACGGAACAGCCCCGCCACGCGCCGACATGGTGCTGGGCGACCGCGACGGCACCACCTGTGCGCCTGCATTCACCGCCTTCGTGCACCAACATCTGCAAGCGCAGGGTTACCGCGTGGCGGTGAACGACCCATTCAAGGGCGTGGAGCTGGTGCGCGCCTTTGCCAACCCGGCCGCCGGCTTCCACAGCCTGCAGCTGGAGGTGAACAAGCGCCTCTACATGGACCAGGCCACCTTGGAAAAACACGCCGGCTTCGGGCGCTTGCAGGCCGACCTGATGGACTTGCTGGACGCGATTGCGGTGCGTTTCGGCCGGGGTTGACTGCTGTTTGGGGCCCGTCGTTGTCTTTGGCCTCGTCCCCGACACAACGGTGGCGTCCGAAGGCCAAAGACCCGAGCGCCTCGGCGGTGCCTCAGCGGCATGACGTGCCGGCACGGGCGAAGGACGCCCGCACCCTCGGACCGCCATGCGGTCAGCGCAGCGTCTACATGGCCTTGAAGAGGTGCACGTAGGCGCGGCTGACCGGCAAGTCATGTGGCCAACCCTTGATGCGCAGATGGAGCCGGCTGCCCTCGTCGCGCCGCGTGCCGTCGAGGTGCGCCAGGTTGACGATGGTGCTGCGGTGCACCTGCACGAACTGGTCGGGGTCCAGCTGGGCGGCCAATTCTGCGATCGGCGTGCGGATCAGGTGTTCTGCAGCGGCGGTGTGCACGCAGGTGTATTTGTCATCGGCGCGAAAGAACAGCACATCCCGCACCGCCACCTGGTGGGTGACCTCGCCACTGCTGGCCCGCACCCAGCGCAGGCGCCCGCTGGCCTTGCCGGTACGGGCTGCCTGCGGCAGCAGCCGCTGCAGCGCAGCGAGCAGCTGGGCGTCGCCATCGGTCGCTGCCGGCTGGGCACGCTGCAGCCGCTCGATGCAGCGCTGCAGGCGATCGGCCTGCACCGGCTTGAGCAGGTAGTCCAGCGCTGCCTGCTCGAAGGCCTGCACCGCGTAGTCGTCATAGGCGGTGACGAACACCACGCGGGTCGGGCCCTCGATACCCTGCGCGACTTCCAGCCCCGTCAGGCCCGGCATCTGGATGTCCAGGAATGCAAAGTCGGGCTGCAGTGCGGCGATGCGTTCGCAGGCGTCGATGCCGTTGCGCGCCACATGCAGCACCTGCAGTTGCGGCCACTGGCGGGCCAGCGCGGCGGCCAGCGCCCGGGCGAGCGGTGGTTCATCGTCGGCCAGCAAGGCGGTGGGCGGCCTGGAGTTCATCGCGCGGCCTTGTCCAGCGGGATGGTGAGGCGCGCCAGCGTCCCCGGTTCGGCGGTGGTGACTTCGAGCCGGGCCAGGCCACCCCAGCGGGCCAGCAGGCGCTGGCGGATGTTGTCCAGCGCCATGCCCGACCTCGGGTGGGTGGTCTGTCGGGTGCCAGGCCGCCTGGGCGCGTGCAAACCAAGGCCGGTGTCGCGCACCGCCAGCACCAGATGCTGACCATGCACCCGCGCGCTGATCTGCACCAGGCCCCCTTCGATGCTGGGCTCCAGCCCGTGCACGACAG
>JBBRVT010000190.1:0-8525 GCA_038246615.1 Burkholderiales bacterium | reverse complement strand
GCCGGCGCTGGCGATGCCCGCCGCCAGCCCGCGGCGGCGGCTGAACCAGGGCTGCACGCAGGCGATGGACGGGGTGTAGACCAGCGCGATGCCCACGCCGATGCCCACGCCGTAGGACAAGTACACCATCCAGATCGACGTGGCCAGGCTGCTGAGGGCCAGGCCAGCGGCGATGCACAGCATGCCGGCGCCGCACACCACCCGCGGCCCGTAGCGGTCGGCCGCCAGGCCGGCGGCAGCGCCGCCGGTGAAGTAGACCAGCCCGCACAGGCCGAACACCAGCGACACATCGGCGCGGCGGGCACTGAACGCGGTGGTCAGTGATTCGAAGAACGCAGCGAACGAATACGACACACCGAAGATCACCGCCAGCGCGGTGAAACAGGCCCAGACCACCACCCAGGCCTGGCGGGACTCTTCCGTGGCGTCGGCAGCGGGGGCAGGCATCGGGCCAGTGTAGGCCGCGCCCCGCACTGGCCCGCCTAAACTGGCCCTCCCAGCACACCGGAGCGCCCATGGTTCTCGAAATCGCCGACATCCGCATCCTGCCCGGCCAGAACGCCGCCTTTGAAGAGGCCGTGCAGCGGGCGCTCGCCACGGTGGCCAGCCAGGCTGCCGGCATGCAGGGCTACAGCGTGACGCGCGGCATCGAGAGCCCGGAGCGCTATGTGCTGCAGATCGTCTGGGCGACGCTGGAAGACCACACCGTGGGCTTCCGCGAAGGCGCGCTGTTCCCGCAGTGGCGCGCCATCATCGGGCCGTTTTTCGCCCAGCCGCCGCAGGTGGAGCACTTCAGCCTGGTCGGCAAGTCCGCCTGAGGCCGCGCCATGTCCCAAGCCGTTGCAGTGGCCCATGCCGAAGCGCTGTTCGACAGCGGCGCCTTCTTCCGCAGCCTGGCCGCACGCGTGGCCTGCCGCACCGAGAGCCAGAACGCCGGGCGCGGCGCCGAGCTGGCCGCTTACCTGGCCGGGCAGATCGCCCCGGCGCTGGCCGAACTGGGCTTTGCCACGCAGATCCACCCCAACCCCGAGCCGGGCGCGCCGCCGCTGCTGGTCGGTGATCGGCTGGAAGACCCGGCCCTGCCGACGGTGCTGTTCTACGGCCACGGCGACGTGGTGCGCGGGCATGAGGGCCAGTGGGCCGAGGGCCGCGACCCGTGGACATTGACCGCCGCCGTGGGTTCGGCAGACACCGCCAACGGCGCGCGCTGGTATGGCCGGGGCACGGCCGACAACAAGGCCCAGCACAGCATCAACATCGCCGCGCTGGCTGCCGTGCTGGCCGCACGCGGCGGGCGGCTGGGCTTCAACGCCAAATGGCTGGTGGAGATGGGCGAGGAGACCGGGTCGCCCGGGCTGGCCGCGTTCTGCAGTGCGCACAGCGCGGCGCTGGCGGCCGATGTGCTGATCGCCAGCGACGGCCCGCGCCTGCGCGCCGACCGGCCGACGGTGTTCCTGGGCAGCCGGGGCGTGGCCAACGTCGACCTGGAACTGCGCTGCCGCGACGGCGGCCACCACTCGGGCAACTGGGGCGGCCTGCTGCGCAACCCGGGCACGGTGTTGGCCCACGCCATCGCCAGCATGGTGGACGGGCGCGGCGGCATCCGCGTGCAGGGCCTGCGCCCGCCGCCCATCCCGGCGGCGGTGCGCGCCGCGCTGGCCGACATCGCCGTGGGCGGCGGCCCGGGCGACCCGGCGGTGGACACCGCCTGGGGCGAGCCCGGCCTGAGCCCGGCCGAGCGGGTGTTCGGCTGGAACGCGCTGGAGGTGCTGGCGTACGGCTGCGGCAACCCGGCGCAGCCGGTCAACGCCATCCCGCCGGTGGCACGCGCCACGCTGCAACTGCGCTTCGTGGTCGGCACCGACGCCACGCGCATCCGCGAACACATCGTCGCCCACCTGGCGGCGCAGGGTTTCGACGGCATCACCGTCAGCGAGCCGGTGGTGATGGCCGCCACCCGGCTCGACCCCGACAACGCCTGGGTGCGGCTGGCGATGGACAGCCTGCAGGCCAGCACCGGCGTGAAGCCGGCGCTGCTGCCCAACCTGGGCGGCAGCCTGCCGAACGATGTGTTCGCCGACATCCTGGGCCTGCCCACGGTGTGGGTGCCGCACAGCTACCCGGCCTGCAGCCAGCATGCGCCCAACGAGCATGTGCTGCCGGCGCTGATGCGCGAAGGGCTGGGCATGACCGCCGCCCTGCTGTGGCAGGTGGGTGAGCAGGCGGCGCAGCTGCCGCGGCGCAGCTGAGCGGGGCAGGGCGGAGCAGGGCTGCCACCATGGCCATCTTCCCGCAGGGCCTGGGCGCGGTGGACGCCCGCTGCAACACCGGTGAGCGCCGGGTGCTGCAGCAGCTGCGCCGCTGCCTGGACGACGACACCCTGGTCTGGCACGACCTGCCCATCGGCCCGCGCGCACGCCAGCCCGACTTCGTGGTGCTGAGCCCGCGCCTGGGCCTGCTGCTGCTGGAGGTGAAGGACTGGAAGCACGCCAGCCTCGGCCCGGCCAGCCCCGACCGGGTGGAGCTGCACACGCCGCGCGGCACGGTGGTGGCCGCCAACCCCTTGCGCCAGGCGCGTGACATGGCCATGGAGCTGGTCGACCTGATGCGCCAGGACAGCGGCCTGGTGCATGCCGACGGGCCGTTCAGCGGCAGGCTGCTGTTCCCCTACGGCTGGGGCGTGGTGTTTGCCAACCTGCGCGCGGCCGAGCTGGCCGGCAGCGACTTCCACGCGGTCTACCCGGCGCACAAGGTGCTGCTGCGCGACGACCTGGACGACAGCCTGCCGGCGGCCGACTGGATGCGCCGGCTGTGGGGGCTGTTCACCGTGCATTACCCGCACACGCTGACGCTGCCGCAGCGTGACCGCATCCGCTGGCACCTGTTCCCGGAAGTGCGGCTGCAGCAGCAGCTGGGCCTGGACCTGGGCACTGATGGCGCGCCGGCAGCGCCGGCAGCGACAGCCACTGAGCCGGCGGCCCCGCTGCCGCTGCCCGACCTGATGCAGGTGATGGACCTGCAGCAGGAGCAGGTGGCGCGCACGCTGGGCGAGGGGCACCGGGTGATCCACGGCGCCGCCGGCTCGGGCAAGACCATGATCCTGGTGTTCCGCGCACAGCAGCTGGCCCAGGCGGTGCGCAGCGACCAGCCGATCCTGGTGCTGTGCTTCAACCGCGCGCTGGCCGGGCGCATCGACGCGCTGCTGCGCCAGCGCGGGGTGGACGAGCGGGTGCAGGTGCGCACCTTCCACGCCTGGTGCCAGGACCTGGTGCGCAGCTACCAGTTGCGCCTGCCCGACGCGGCCGACGCCGACACCCGCTGGCGCGCGCTGGCCGACACCGTGGCCCGTGCGGTGGACACCGGCTTCGTGCCCGGCGGCCAGTACAGCGCGCTGCTGATCGACGAGGCGCATGACTTCGAGGACGACTGGCTGCGCATCGCCGCGCGCATGGTGAACCCGGCCACCCGCAGCCTGCTGGTGCTGTACGACGACGCGCAGTCGATCTACCAGCGTCAGCGCAGGCGCCGCTTCAGCTTTGCCAGCGTGGGCATCGAGGCGCGCGGGCGCACCAGCATCCTGCGGCTGAACTACCGCAACACCGCCGAGGTGCTGGCCCTGGCCATGCACTGTGCGCAAGGCCTGCTGGCGCCGGGTGAAGACGGCGAAACCGCTGCCCTGACCAACGACGACGCCGAAGACGCCACCCGCACCGTGCAGCCCGCCAGCGCCGGCCGGCACGGCGCGCTGCCGGTGCTGCTGCTGGCGCGCCATGCGCAAGAAGAGGCGGTGTGGCTGGCCGACCGCATCCAGGCCCAGCTGGACAGCGGCGCCAGTGCCGACGACACCGCCGTGCTGTTCCGCACCAAGGCGATGATGGCCCCGCTGGCGCGTGAGCTGGCGCGCCGCAGCCTGCCGGTGCAGAGCATGGCCGAGCCGGGCTTTCGCCGCATCGACTGGCACCGGCCCGGGGTGAAGCTGCTGACCCTGCACAGCGCCAAGGGGCTGGAATTCGCCAGCGTGCTGGTGGCCGGCCTGCAGGTGATGCCGATGACCGGCGAGAGCCTGGCCGATGCGGTGCGCCTGCTCTATGTGGCGATGACCCGCGCCACCCAGACCCTGGTGCTGTCGGCGCACGGCATGTCGGCGGTGGTGCAACGGGTGCAGCAGGGCCTGGTGGCGGTGGGGCAGCAGTTCGCGCAGACTGGACGCGCCGAGGCCGGCTGACCGGATTTTCTTCGGCCAACTGGCCGATCTGCAGCGAGACAGGCGCGCGGCAGGCCGGATACCCTGCGCGGGCCGCCAAAACAAGCCCAGCGCCCCGGAGTTTCACCATGCCCACCACCCACCCGCTGCCCACCGCCTCCCGCCTGCCGCCGCCCTGCCGCGATGAAACCGCCGTGCTGCAGGGCCTGCTGGCCGGCCTGCGCAACGCCGGCGGCTTCGACTGGGCAGCCGTGCTGGCCACCGCCCGGCCCTGGGTGGCCGCCGTGCGCGAGACGCCGGCGCCGTTCTGGGCAATGGAGTCGCTGCTGCGTGAATACCCGATCAGCAGCGCCGAAGGTCTGGCGCTGATGCGGCTGGCCGAAGCATTGCTGCGGGTGCCCGACGCCGCCACCGCGATCGCGCTCACCGCCGACCAGCTGGGCCGGGCCGACTTTTCGGGCGGCGCGGCCGAGGGCTCGCCGCACAAGCTGCTGGCCGGCATCTCGGCCAGCGCGCTGGGCCTGGCCAAGCGCATGCTGCCGGCCGCCGGCGCCCAGCCGGGTTCGAACAACCCGCAGGCCCGGCGCGAGCCCGGCCTGATCGACGCACAGGCCCGGCGCGAGCCAGGCCTGATCGACAGGCTGGGCGCGCAGACCGTGGTGGCCGCCACGGTGCGCGCCATCGGCCTGCTGGGCCGGCAGTTCGTGCTCGGCCGCGACATCGGCGAAGCGCTGGCCGAGTCACGCAGCGCCCGCAAGGCCCAGCCGCAGCTGCGCTTCTCGTTCGACATGCTGGGCGAAGGCGCCCGCACCGATGCCGACGCGCTGCGCTACGGTGCCGCCTACCGCACCGCGCTGCAGGCGATTGCAGCGGCGGCCCAGGGCGGCGCCCAGGGCCAGGGCCCAGCCGAGCGCGACGGCCTGTCGATCAAGCTGAGCGCACTGCACCCGCGCTACGAAGAAAGCCAGATCGACCGGGTGATGGCCGAGCTGCTGCCACGGGTGACGGCGCTGATCGACCTGGCCGCTGCGGCCGACATCAACCTGACCATCGACGCCGAGGAGAGCGACCGGCTGGAGCTGAGCCTGCAGCTGTTCGAGGCACTGGCCGACCATGTGGCCACGCATGCGCCGCAGTGGGCCGGCTTCGGCCTGGCCGTCCAGAGCTACCAGACCCGGGCGCGCGAGATGATCGACGCGGTGGCCGCCATCGGCCGCGCGCGCGGCCTGCGCTTCATGGTGCGGCTGGTCAAGGGCGCCTACTGGGACGGCGAGATCAAGCGCGCGCAGGAACTGGGCCTGGCCGGCTACCCGGTGTTCACCCACAAGCACCACACCGACATCAGCTACCTGGCCTGCGCCCAGGCGCTGATCGGCCATGCCGAGGTGATCCTGCCGCAGTTCGCCACCCACAACGCCGGCACCATCGCCGCCATCGTGCAGATGGCTGAGAAGGCCGCGATGGCCGCCAAGGCGAACGCCGGTGCCGGCGTGCGCTACGAGATGCAGCGCCTGCACGGCATGGGCGAAGGCGTGTACCGCGAGGTGCTGGCCGCGCTGCCCGGCCTGCCGCTGCGCATCTACGCGCCGGTGGGCGAGCACCGCGACCTGCTGGCCTACCTGGTGCGCCGGCTGCTGGAGAACGGCGCCAACTCGTCCTTCGTGCACCAGCTGGCCGACAGCGCGGTCAGCGCCGACGTGCTGCTGCGCTCGCCGCTGCTGCCGTCGCTGGTGCCGGGCCAGCCGGCGCCGGCGGCGCTGTTCGGCCCCGGCCGGGCGAACAGCCTGGGGCTGGACCTGGCGGTGCCCGAGCAGCGCGCGCCGCTGCTGGCGGCGCTGGCCAGCGCCCGGGTGCCGGCGGTGGCCGAAGCCAGTGCCGAGGCGGTCGCGCAGGCGATGGCTGCGCTGTCGACCGGGTTCGACGCCTGGTCGGCCCGGCCGGTGGCCGAGCGCGCTGCGGTCATCGCCCGTGCCGGCGACCTGCTGCAGGCGCAGATGGCGCGCTTCTGCGGCCTGCTGGCGCTGGAGGCCGGCAAGACCCTGGGCGACGCGGTCGCCGAGGTGCGCGAGGCGGTCGACTTCTGCCGCTACTACGCCCAGCAGGCGGCCGACAAGCTGCAGCCCGTCGCCCTGCCCGGCCCCACCGGCGAAAGCAATGAACTGCGGCTGCACGGCCGCGGCGTGTTCGTCTGCATTTCGCCGTGGAACTTTCCACTGGCCATCTTTGCCGGCCAGGTGGTGGCCGCGCTGGTGGCGGGCAATGCGGTGGCCGCCAAGCCGGCCGAGCAGACGCCCGGCGTCGCCGCCGCCTTCGTCGCCCTGCTGCTGCAAGCCGGCGTGCCGGCCACTGCGCTGGCGCTGCTGCACGGCCCGGGCGAGACGGTGGGCGCGGCACTGGTGGCGCACCCGGCCACCGCCGGCGTGTGCTTCACCGGCAGCACACCGGTGGCCAAGCTGATCCAGCGCAGCCTGGCCGCCAGCGACGGCCCCATCGTGCCGCTGATCGCCGAGACCGGCGGGCTGAACGCGATGGTGGTCGACAGCAGCGCCCTGCCCGAGCAGGTGGTCGATGCGGTGGTGCAGAGCGCCTTCCGATCGGCCGGCCAGCGTTGCTCGGCGCTGCGCCTGCTGTGCGTGCACGACAGCATCGCCGACGGCCTGGTCACCATGCTGCAGGGTGCGCTGGCCGAGCTGCGCTGCGGCCCGGCGGGCGACCTGGCCACCGATGTCGGGCCGGTGATCGACGCCCAGGCGCATGCGGCGCTCAGCCTCCAGGTGGCGCAGCTGGAAGCATCGGCCAGCTTGCTGGGCCGCACGCCGATGGACGGGCGCTGGGCCGCCACCCACATCGCGCCGGTGGCCTTCGAGATCACCGAGGTGGAAGACCTGCGCCAGGAGGTGTTCGGCCCGGTGCTGCATGTGCTGCGCTGGCGTGGCGACGTGGGCGCGCTGGTGGCACGCATCAACCGCCTGGGCTACGGCCTGACGCTGGGCGTGCAGACCCGCATCGACAGCCGGGCGCTGCAGATCGCTGCCCAGGCGCGGGTGGGCAATGTCTACGTCAACCGCAACATGATCGGCGCGGTGGTGGGCGTGCAGCCCTTCGGTGGCGAGGGCCTGTCGGGCACCGGCCCCAAGGCCGGCGGGCCGCACTACCTCTACCGCTTCTGCGCCGAGCAGACGCTGACCATCAACACCGCAGCGGCCGGCGGCAATGCCGCGCTGCTGGCCGGCGACGCCAGCATCGATTGAGATCCTTCACGCAAAGAGCCCGCGGCGCGGCCGGTGCTGCGGGCGATACTGCTGCGCGGTGGTCGGCAACAGCGTTGCTGCCCTGGCCAGACACATGGAGCGGTGCATGGAGCGACGGTTGAACAGCAAGGACCGCAAGCGCATGACTGGCCGCGCTGCGGCGGCAGCGGTGGTGCTGGCCCTGGTGGCCGGACTGGCCGGCTGCGGCGGGCCGGACACCGGCAAGCTGGTCGACCAGGCCCGCGCGGCCATCGCCAAGAACGACGCCGAGGCCGCGCGCATCCACCTGAAGGGCGCGCTGCAGAAGTCGCCCGACAACGCCGAGGCGCGCTTCCTGCTCGGCCAGCTGCTGCACGACAGCGGCGACATGGCCGGCGCCGAAGTGGAACTGCGCCGCGCGCTGGAGCTGCAGCACCCGCTGCAGAAGGTGCTGCCGGTGCTGGCATCCAGCCTGCTGGCGCAGAACAAGGGCGGCCTGCTGCTGCAGCAGTTCGGCGATGTGCGGCTGGACGACAGCACCGCGCAGGCCCGGCTGCAGACCAGCCTGGCGACGGCCGAGGCCGTGACCGGCAACGCCGACGCCGCCGCCACCCGCATCGACACCGTGCTGCGTGAGCTGCCCGAGCACACGCCGGCGCTGCTGCTGCGTGCCCGGCTGGCCGCTGCCCGCGGTGACCAGGCCGACGCCCTGGCGCAGGTGAAGGCCCTGCTGGCGCGCCAGCCCGATGTGGCCGAGGCCTGGCAGCTGCAGGGCGACCTGCTGCTGCGCGTGCCGGCTGGCCAACGTGCCCCGGCTACTGCCCCGGCCATTGCCGCCTACCAGGAGGTGCTGAAACGCCAGCCTGGCAACACAGCGGTGCACGGCGCCATCATCGGGCTGCAGCTGGGTGCCGGTGACGTGGCAGCGGCCACCGCCCAATGGCAGGCGATGCAGAAGGCCGCGCCGAAGAGCGGGCAGACCCTGTTCTTCGAAGCCGTGCTGGCCGAGCAGAAGGGCGACCACAAGCGCACCCGCGAGCTGACCCAGGCCCTGCTGCGCAACGGGCCCGACAACTTGCAGGTGCTGCTGC
>JBBRVT010000189.1:0-8548 GCA_038246615.1 Burkholderiales bacterium | reverse complement strand
GTGCAGCGTGCGCTGCGCCAGCGCCAGCTCGGCCGCACGGAAGCTGCGGCCCAGCAGCCCCAGCGCCGCCGTGGCCGGCTCGAAGTCAGATGGCGCCAGCCGCCGGCCCAGCAGCTGCTGCAATTGCGCGATGTCGGCGGCGGTCTCGGCCGCCAGAACGGTGACGAAGGCCGGCTCCAGCGCGGCGCGGTCCACCGGCGGCGCGGCCTCTTCCACCTCATGGCCCAGCGACTGCAGCAGCGCGGCCACGTCCTGCACGGCGGCCACGCAGTCGGCGTGCACCGTCTGGCCGAGCAGCGGCCGGTGGCTGAAGGCGATGCGCAGCCGCCCGGGTGGGCGCGCCACCGCCTGCAGCAGCGGCCCGCCCAGGGCGGGGGCGGCCCAGGGCGCACCGGGGTCGGCACCGGCGGTGGCATCCAGCAGCGCGGCGCTGTCGCGCACGCTGCGGCTCAGCACATGCTCCACCGCCAGGCCCTGCCACAGCGTGCCCAGCACCGGCCCGGCAGGCGTGGCGCCGCGGCTGGGCTTCAGGCCGAACAGCCCGCAGCAGCTGGCCGGGATGCGGATCGAGCCGCCGCCGTCGCCACCGCTGGCCACCGGCACCATGCGCGCAGCCACTGCGGCAGCCGAGCCGCCGCTGCTGCCACCCGGCGTATGGGCCAGCGACCAGGGGTTGCGCGTCGGCCCGCAGGCCAGCGGCTCGGTGTAGGGCGTGAGGCCGAACTCTGGCGTGTTGGTGCGGCCCAGCAGCAGCAGCCCGGCCGCACGCCAGCGCTGCACCAGCGTGCTGTCCTGCGGCATCGGCAGGCTGCCCAGCAGGCGGGTGCCCTGGCCGGTGGGCTCACCCGCCAGCGTGGCCACCAGGTCCTTCACCAGGAAGGGCACGCCGCAGAACGGCGCGGCGCGGTCGACCTGCGCCGCCTCGCGCCGGGCGGCGTCGTAGCGGGTGCGGATCACCGCGTTCAGCGCCGGGTTCAGCGCGGTGATGCGCGCCACCGCAGCATCCAGCAGCTCGGCCGGGCTGACCTGGCCGCTCTGCACCAGCGCGGCCAGGCCCAGGCCGTCATGGGCGGCATAGTCGTCGAAAGCAATCATGCAGGGCTCCGTCAGGTGGGGACCCGCGCATTCTGGTGCGGCAGCACGGTGCATGGCGCGCGCGGCTGGCGGTTCCTGGAAGTTGCTGGAAGTTCCTGAAGCTTCCTGAAGGTGGTCCACGGGTCGGGTCGTGGCCAGCCGAGCCGATCGGGCGTAACCTCGCCGGCTCTGTCTCACCGCCCCAAGGCCCTGCCATGCCCCAGACGCTTTCCGCCGCCGAACAAGCCCTGCGCGATGCCGCGCGTGAGTACCACCGCGGCCCCACCCGCGGCAAGGTGTCGGTCACGCCGACCAAGCCGCTGAGCAACCAGCGCGACCTGAGCCTGGCTTATTCGCCCGGCGTGGCCTACCCCTGCCTGGACATCGCGGCCGACCCCAGCCTGGTCACCGAATACACCAGCCGCGGCAACCTGGTGGGCGTGATCACCAACGGCACGGCAGTGCTCGGCCTGGGCGACATCGGCCCCCTGGCCGCCAAACCGGTGATGGAGGGCAAGGGTTGCCTCTTCAAGAAGTTCGCCGGCATCGACGTCTTCGACATCGAGCTGGCCGAGCGCGACCCCGACAAGCTGGTGGAGATCATCGCCGCACTGGAGCCCACGCTGGGCGGCATCAACCTGGAGGACATCAAGGCGCCCGAGTGCTTCCTGATCGAGCGCAAGCTGCGTGAGCGGCTGAAGATCCCGGTCTTCCACGACGACCAGCACGGCACGGCCATCATCTCGTCGGCCGCGCTGCTCAACGCGCTGGAGCTGGTCGGCAAGGCCATCGGCAGCGTCAAGCTGGTGGTCTCTGGCGCGGGCGCGGCGGCCATCGCCTGCCTCGACCTGATGGTGGGGCTGGGCGTGGCGCGGCAACACATCTTCGTGGTCGACAGCAAGGGCGTGGTCCGCGAAGGCCGCCAGGACTTCCAGGATGGCAAGCTCGACGAGAGCAAGCTGCGCTACTGCCAGCGCACCAGCGCCACCACGCTGGCCGAGGTGATCGCCGGTGCCGATGTGTTCCTGGGCTGCAGCGCGGCCGGCGTGCTGACCGGCGAGATGGTCAAGACCATGGCCGACCAGCCCATCATCCTGGCGCTGGCCAACCCGGAGCCCGAGATCCGCCCCGAGCTGGCCAAGGCCGCGCGGCCCGACTGCATCGTGGCCACCGGCCGCAGCGACTACCCGAACCAGGTCAACAACGTCCTGTGCTTCCCGTACATCTTCCGCGGCGCGCTGGACTGCGGCGCCACCACCATCAACGAGGCGATGAAGCTGGCCTGCGTGCGCGAGATCGCCGCGCTGGCCAAGGCCGAGACCAGCGACGAGGTGGCTGCCGCCTACGCCGGCCAGGAGCTGCGCTTCGGCCCCGACTACATCATCCCCAAGCCCTTCGACGTGCGGCTGATCCTGCGCATCGCCCCGGCCGTGGCGCAGGCAGCGGCCGACAGCGGCGTGGCGGCCCGGCCCATTGCCGACATGGAGGCCTACCGCCAGCAGCTCACCCGCTTCGTCTACCAGACCGGCATGGTGATGCGCCCGGTGTTTGCCGCCGCCAGGTCGGCCCATGCCAGCCATGGTGCACGCGTGGTGTATGCCGAGGGCGAGGACGAGCGTGTGCTGCGGGCGGTGCAGGTGGTGCAGGACGAGGGCCTGGCCTGGCCCATCCTGGTCGGCCGGCCGGCGGTGATCGACATGCGCATCGCCCGCGCCGGCCTGCGCCTGCAGCGCGGCGTGCACTTCGAGGTGTGCGACCCGGAGAACGACCCGCGCTTTCGTGCCTACTGGGAGGCTTACCACGCGCTGATGGGCCGCGACGGCGTGTCGCCCGAGGCCGCCAAGGCCGTGGTGCGGCGCAGCAACACGCTGATCGGCAGCCTGATGGTCAAGCGCGGCGAGGCCGACGCCCTGCTTTGCGGCCTGGTGGGCCGCTACGACCAGCACCTGGACCATGTGCGCAGCGTCATCGGCCTGCGCGCCGGTGCCCGCACCCTGGCGGCGATGAACGCGGTGATGCTGCCCGAGCACACGCTGTTCATCACCGACACCTTCGTCAACGAGCAGCCCAGCGCCGAGGAGCTGGCCGACATCGCGCTGATGGCGGCGCACGAGGTGCAGCGCTTCGGCCTGCCGGCCAAGGTGGCCTTCCTGTCGCATTCGATCTACGGCAGCTCGCAGCGTGAGTCGGCGCGGCGCATGCGCGCGGCGCGCGACCTGTTCGTGCAGCGTGCGCCCGAGATCATGTGCGACGGCGAACTGCAGGGCGACGCCGCCTTGTCCGACGTGATCCGTGCCGGCGCCCTGGCCGATGGCACGCTCAGCGGTGCCGCCAACCTGCTGGTGTGCCCCAACCTGGACGCGGCCAACATCCTGTTCAATGTGCTGAAGGTGACCAGCGGCAACGGCGTGACCATCGGCCCCATCTTGCTGGGCACCGCAGCACCGGCGCACATCCTCACGCCGTCGGCGACGATGCGCCGGGTGGTCAACATGACGGCGCTGGCGGTGGCCGACGCGGCAGCGCTGGGCGGGGGCAGCGCCGCGAAAGAAACCCTGCGGTGACTGGCCCGGGCCTGCCGGCCGTGCATCGGCGCCGATAATCGACGCGCCTGGATTACCAAACGAGCCACCTATGCACCGCGCCACCAAGATCGTCGCCACCCTCGGCCCCGCCAGCAGCGAGCCCGAGGTGCTGGAGCGTCTGCTGCGTGCCGGCGTGGACGTGGTGCGCCTGAACTTCAGCCACGGCAAGGCACAGGACCACATCGACCGGGCCGCGCTGGTGCGCAGCATCGCGCTGAAGGTCGGCAAGCCGGTGGCGCTGATGGCCGACCTGCAGGGCCCGAAGATCCGCGTCGGCAGGTTTGCCGAGGGCAAGGTGCTGCTGGTCAATGGCGAGCGCTTCGTGCTGGACGCTGCCCGCGAGGCGCCCGGCGCCATCGACGGCGTGGGGCTCGACTACAAGGAGCTGCCGCGCGATGTGCGGCCCGGCGACACCTTGCTGCTGAACGACGGCCTGATCGTGCTGACGGTGGATGCGGTGCGCGGTGAACAGGTGCACACCATCGTCAAGGTGGGCGGCGAGCTCAGCAACAACAAGGGCATCAACAAGCAGGGCGGCGGGCTCACCGCGCCGGCGCTCACCGCCAAGGACATGGAGGACATCAAGACCGCGATGGCCTTCCAGGCCGACTACGTGGCAGTGAGCTTCCCCAAGAGCGCCACCGACATGGAGATGGCGCGCCAATTGGCCAACGTCGCCGGCGAGGCCTGGCGCCACAAGCCGGCGATGATCGCCAAGATCGAGCGCAGCGAGGCCATCCCGCAGCTGGAGCACATCCTGCGCGCCAGCGACGGCATCATGGTGGCGCGTGGCGACCTGGCGGTGGAGGTTGGCAATGCCACCGTGCCGGCGCTGCAGAAGAAGATGATCCGCATGGCGCGCGCGATGGACAAGCTCGCCATCACCGCCACGCAGATGATGGAGAGCATGATCGTCAACCCGGTGCCCACCCGCGCCGAGGTGAGCGACGTGGCCAATGCGGTGCTCGACGGCACCGACGCGGTGATGCTCAGCGCCGAGACCGCCACCGGCAGGTACCCGGTGGAAACCGTGGAGCAGATGGCCGCCATCGCACTGGAGGCCGAGCGCGCCGAGGACGTGCGGCTCGATGCCAACTTCACCGACCGGGCGTTGGGCCGCATCGACCAGAGCATCGCCATGGGCGCGCTGTTCACTGCCTACCACCTGGGCTGCAAGGCCATCGTGGCGCTGACCGAATCGGGCAGCACCGCCCTGTGGATGAGCCGGCACAACATCCATGTGCCGATCTTCGGCATCACCAGCAAGCCCGGCTCGCAGGCGCGCATGGCGCTCTACCGCAACGTGCAGCCACTGCTGATGGCCGCCCACGCCGACCGCGACACCGCACTGGCCGAAGCCGAGCGGGCGTTGGTGGCGCACGGCGTGCTGCGCCCGGGCGACACCTACGCCATCACCTGCGGCGAGCCGATGGGCTACCCGGGTGGCACCAACATGCTGAAGGTGTGCCGGGTACCCTGAGCCACCTGCCGGGTTGACCGTCGGGCGGGCCGGGCTTCGTACCGGCCCCGTACCTGGCCGTCAGGCCGGCCCGGCGTTCACCACGCTGCCCACCAGGGCAGCCACCTGCGGCGACATGTTCACCGGCACCAGGTCCACCTCGGGGTGCTGGTTGCGGAACACCCGCAGCAGCTCGTCGGCAAAGCCATGGCCCACCTCGGCCAGGCCCTCGAAGTCCAGCTCCACGCGCCGGAAGCGCTGCAGCCGCAACGCCACGCGGCGGGCCTGTGCGCGCGACGCCAGCGCCAGCTGCGGGCCGGTGACCAGCTGCAGCGGCACGACGGTGCGGTCGAAGCCATAACCTTCGCCGTCCAGGCTGTAGCGGCGCAGCACCGCATCGAGCCGCCGCTCGGTGTCCAGGCTGAAGGCCACGTAGACCGAACTGCCCTGCCGGCAGGCCGGCCGGGTGCGGTGCCACTGCTCACGCTGCCAGTCGCGCTGCTGGAAGGCCTGGGCATTGGCATGCAGGTCGATGATGTCGGCCAGCCGCGCCGTGAAGAACAGGCCGCGGCCGGTGTGGCTGTCGGGCCGGGTGCTGAGCTTGCCCTTGGCCAGCTCCAGCATGGCCTGGGCCGGGTCGGTGATCTGGTAGGTCTCGCCGATGGCGTCGAAGATGCCGCGGCCGTCGTCACTGACCAGCAACTGCAGCTGCTGGGGCGTCTGGCGCATCGACACCGTCACCCGTGTACCGCCGCTGTGCTCGATGGCGTTGTTCAGCAGCTCGGTGAAGGCATGCTGCGCCAGCTGCGCCACCGCATCGGGCAGAACGAAGTACGGCAGGAAGTCCTGCAGCCAGGGTGTGTCTTCTTGCAGGCCGGCCAACGGGTAGCGCCGCACCACCTGGCGCATGGCACCCGGCGCATACACCGGCCGGCGCAGCGTGCCGCCGCGCTGCAGCCACTGCAGGCCCACCAGCCGATGCAGCAGCCGGCCGGCACGGGCCGGGCTGATGGCCAGGCGCTGGGCCACCTGCAGGCGCAGCTGCGTGGGCCAGCGCAAGGCGGCCTCGGTGATCCAGGCGGTGGCTTCGCTCAACTGCAGGGGGCGGGGCATCGGGGTTCTCCAAGGCGGCGCAATCTCCGCCGTGCCAGTATTCAGGCAGGGCGGCTGCGCATCGGGCCGAAAAGCGGGCCGATCGGCTGCCAGTTCCGGCGTGACAGCCGCCGCGCCACGGCCGTGGCGGTGTGCGCTGCATACGCTGGCCACGGGCCGTGCAGGCCGCTGCTGCGCAGGGTGCGCCGATACAATCTAACGGGTTACAGCGGGGTTTCAGGCCCTGCGGCCAGGCTTTCCCAACATCCTCCAGGACCGACCATGCCACTCGTCTCGATGCGCCAGCTGCTGGACCATGCCGCCGAAAACGGCTATGGCATCCCCGCCTTCAACGTCAACAACCTGGAGCAGGTACAGGCCGTGATGATGGCCGCCGCCGAAATCGACGCACCGGTGATCCTGCAGGCCAGCGCCGGCGCCCGCAAGTACGCCGGCGAGGCCTTCATCAAGCACCTGATCCAGGCGGCCGTGGAGGCCTACCCCAACATCCCGCTGGTGATGCACCAGGACCACGGCCAGAGCCCGGCCATCTGCCAGGGCGCGATCGACCTGGGCTTCGGCTCGGTGATGATGGACGGCAGCCTGCGCGAGGACGGCAAGACGCCAGCCAGCTTCGACTACAACGTCGAGGTCACCCGCCGTGTGGTGGACATGGCGCACCAGGTGGGCGTCACCGTCGAAGGCGAACTGGGCTGCCTGGGCAACCTGGAGACCGGCGAGGCCGGCGAGGAAGACGGCATCGGTGCCGAAGGCAAGCTGGACCACAGCCAGATGCTGACCGACCCGGAAGAAGCTGCGGTGTTCGTCAAGGCCACCCAGCTGGACGCGCTGGCGATTGCCATCGGCACCAGCCACGGCGCCTACAAGTTCAGCCGCAAGCCCACCGGCGACATCCTGGCCATCAGCCGGGTGAAGGAGATCCACACGCGCATCCCCAACACGCACCTGGTGATGCACGGCTCGTCGTCGGTGCCGCCCGACCTGCTGGCCATCATCAACCAGTACGGCGGCAAGATGAAAGAGACCTACGGCGTGCCGGTCGAGGAGATCCAGGAAGCCATCAAGCACGGCGTGCGCAAGATCAACATCGACACCGACATCCGCCTGGCGATGACCGGTGCGGTGCGCAAGTTTCTGGCCGAGAACCCGGACAAGTTCGACGCCCGCGAGTGGCTGAAGCCCGCGCGCGAGGCCGCCAAGAAGATCTGCCAGCAGCGCTATGTCGAGTTTGGCTGCGCCGGCCAGGGCAGCAGGATCAAGCCGATGCCGCTGGCCCAGGTGGCGTTGCGCTATGCCAATGGCGAACTGGCGCAGCTGGTGAACTGACCCCGCAGCGCTGCGCGCGCCACCGCCCGGGCGGTGCCTTGCTGAACGGCCCGGCTGCCCTGCGCAGCCGGGCCGTTCTGCTTGGCGGGCCGGCCATCGGCGGGGGCTGGGTGGGCACAATCGGCAGCCTGGCCAACCCACCTGGACACCGCATGAGCAGCCGCCCAACCGTCTTCGAAACCAGCCTGCATTCGCTGCCCCTGCTGGCGCGCGGCAAGGTGCGCGACAACTATGCGGTGGGCACCGACCGCATCCTGATGGTGGCCTCGGACCGCATCTCGGCCTTCGACGTCGTCATGGGCCAGCCGATTCCCGGCAAGGGCGAACTGCTGACGCAGATGGCGCTGTTCTGGTTCCGGCGCCTGCAGCATGTGGTGCCCAACCACCTGACCGGCGATGCGCCGGAGGGCGTGGTGGCCGCCGATGAAGTGCCCCAGGTGGCCGGCCGCGCGATGCTGGTCAAGCGCCTGCAACCCCTGCCGGTGGAAGCGGTGGTGCGCGGCTACCTGGCCGGGTCGGGCTGGAAGGAGTACCAGCACAACGGGCAGGTGTGCGGCGTACCGCTGCCGCCGGGTTTGCAAAACGCCAGCCGGCTGCCCGAGCCCATCTTCACGCCGGCCACGAAGGCCGACATGGGCGCGCATGACGAGAACATCCCGTTCGAGCGCATGTGCAGCCTGATCGGGCAGGACCTGGCCGAGCGGGTGCGCAGCACGGCGTTGCAGCTGTACCGCGAGGCCGCAGCCTATGCCTTGACACGCGGCATCATCATCGCGGACACGAAGTTCGAGTTCGGCCTGGACCGGGACGGTACCCTGACCTTGATGGACGAGATCCTGACCCCCGATTCATCCCGCTTCTGGCCACTCGACACCTACCGCGAAGGCACCAATCCGCCCAGCTACGATAAACAATTCCTGCGGGATTGGCTGGAATCGGTGCAGGTGGATGGGAAGCCGTGGAACAAGCGGGCGCCTGCGCCGGAGATGCC
>JBBRVT010000188.1:0-8587 GCA_038246615.1 Burkholderiales bacterium | reverse complement strand
GCTGGTCTGGCGCGTGCCGCTGCCGGCTGACGCCGCCGGCGGCCGCCTGCGCTGGCTGGGCCCCTGCCCGCTGCGCCCGGTCGACCGCTGCGTGCTGGCCGAAGGCTCCTGATCAGGTCTCGGTCCTGGCGCAGCGTCCAGGCGCTGCATGGCGCTGCGTGGCGGTGCGTGCGCAGCACAGCCCGGGCCGGCGCCAGCCGGCGCAGCCTGGTGCGGCAGTGCGGTTCTGCACGGGCGGCGCCCGGCTGATCGTGTGCCACTCAAGTCCGTGTCGGCAGGACCGACAAGCCCGTTAGAGCCCCATCCTGCGCCCCTCCCATGCCACTGCTGCAAGCCCCCATCGCATGCTGAGCGCTGCCCCCAATCCGCCGGGTGCCGCAGCGGCCATGCCGCGCCTGCTGGTCGTCGACGACGACGAGGTGCTGCGCGAAATGGCCGCATACACACTGCGCCAGGCCGGCTTCACCGTGGCCGAGGCCGCAGACGGTGCGGACGCGCTGGCGCAGCTGGCCGACGGCCACATCGACCTGGTGCTGCTGGACCTGTTGATGCCCGGGCTCGACGGCTACCAGGTCTGCCGCCAGATCCGCAGCCTGCCGCAATCAGCCGGCGTGCCGGTGCTGGTGCTGACCGGCCTGAACGACACCGCATCGATCGACGCCGCCTACCAGGCCGGCGCGACCGACTTCATCGCCAAGCCGGTCCACTGGACCCTGCTGTCGCACCGGGTGCGCTACGCCCTGCGCGCCAGCGCGGCAGTGGCCAGCGCGCAGCGGGCACGCCAGCAGCTGGAGCGGGCCCAGCAGATCGCCCACATGGGGCACTGGGAGATGGTGCTGGCTGGCGAGCAGTTCCACTGCTCGCCAGGGCTGGCCCAGGTCTATGCGATGCCGCCCGAGGCGGTGGCCGGCGCCTCGCCGGCAACCTTTGCACGCCGGATCTCCCCGGCCGACCGCGAGCGTGTGCTGGCAGCACAGCTGGCTGCGGGCGTCGGCGGCCAGCCCTACCAACTGACTTTCGAGGTGCAGCGCTGGGACGGCGCGGTGCGCACCGTCTTCGAGCAGGTGGTGGTGCTGCGCGACGCCGCCGGCGCACCCGAGCGGCTTGAAGGCATCACCCAGGACATCACCGACCGCATCGAAGCCGAGCGCCGCATCACCCAGCTGGCCCATTTCGACAGCCTGACCGGCCTGCCCAACGGCCGCTTCTTTCTGGAGCAGTGCGTCCCGGCGCTGGAGCGCGCGGCCCGGCTGGGCAGTGCCTGCGCGCTGCTGCAGCTCGACATCGACCGCTTCAAGGCGGTGAACGATGCGGTGGGCCTTGCCGAGGGCGATGCGGTGCTGCGCCGGGTGGCGCAGCGGCTGGTCACCTCGGTGCGCGCCAGCGACCTGGTGGGCAAGGGCCCGTCGTTGCAGCAAACGCTGGTCGCGCGGGTGGGTGCCAATGCCTTCAACCTGCTGCTGGTGGACATGGACCAGGCGCAGGCTGCCGCCGGCGTGGCCGAGCGGCTTCTGCGGGCGCTGTCGGCGCCGCTGCTGCTGGACGGCCGCGAGCTGGTGCTGACGGCCAGTGTCGGCATCGCGATGTTCCCGCGGGACGCCAGCGACGCTGGCGGCCTGGTGCGCTGCGCCGAGCAGGCGCTCTACGCCGCCAAGTCCGCCGGCCGGGCGCAGCACCGCTTCTTCGACGAGGCGATGAACCATGCCGCCAGCGCCCGCCTGGCACGCGAGAGCGACCTGCGCCACGCCATCGGCCACGGCCAGCTGCGGCTGCACTACCAGCCCAAGGTCGACGCCAGCAGCGGCGCCACCGTGGGTGCCGAGGCGCTGGTGCGCTGGCTGCACCCGGTACGCGGCCTGGTGCCACCCGCCGACTTCATCCCGCTAGCCGAGGAATCGGGCCTGATCGGCCTGCTGACCGACTGGGTGCTGGAGACCGCCTGCGCCGACCAGCGCAGCCGCGCCGATGCCGGCCTGCCCCTGCTGCCGGTGGCGGTGAACCTGGCCAGCCCCAGCTTTGCCGACGCCGGCCTGCCGGCACGGCTGCTGGCGCTGCTGGCGCGCCACCGGCTGACAGCGGCCAGCCTGGTGCTGGAGGTGACCGAATCGCTGCTGATGACCGACGTCGAACGCGCCGTGCAGCGCCTGGGCGCGCTGCGGGCCGAGGGCTTCGCCATCGCGCTGGACGACTTCGGCACCGGCTACTCGTCACTGAGCTACCTGAACCGCTTCCCGGTGGACGAACTGAAGATCGACCGCAGCTTCATCACCGACGTGGCGCTGGGCGGGCGCCACAGCGCCATCGCCACCTCGGTCATCGCGCTGGGGCGCGAGTTCGGCCTGCGGGTGGTGGCCGAAGGGGTGGAGACCACCGCGCAGGCCGAGTTCCTGGTGCGCCAGGGTTGCCGCCAGCAGCAGGGCTACCTGCATGCGCGGCCGATGCCGGCCGACGCCTACGCGCAGCGGTTGGCAGAGGAACAGCTGCGGCTGCGCGGCGAACCGGGTGCCGCGACCAGCGATCAGCCAGCGACTGGAATTGCGCGGTAGCGCCGCACGCCGTCGGCGCCGAGTTCGGCCACCGCCTCGCCGCGCGCCACCAGGTAGTTGATGTGGGCCAGGCTCTCGCCGGTGGCCATGCCCAGCAATTCACCCTTGCTGTCGATCGGCCGGGCGAACAGCGCGCCGAACACGTCGATCGCCCGCTTGGGCGCGTCTGCCAGGCTGCGGCGCAGGCGTGTCAGGCCGCGTTGGTGGCCGGCGGCCAGGCGGTCCAGCCGGGCATGCAGGCCGCGGAACGGCTCGCCATGCGCGGGCAGCACCAGCAGGTGGTCGCCCAGCGTGGCACGCAAGTGCGCCAGCGAGGCCATCCAGTCGCCCAGCGGGTCGGCTTCGGGCTCGGTCGGGAAGACGCTGACGTTCGACGAGATTTTCGGCAGCACCTGGTCGCCCGAGATCAGCACGCCCAGGTCGTCGCAGACCAGGCAGGCATGTTCGGGTGAATGGCCGCGGCCCACGATCACCCGCCAGGTGTTGGCGCCGATGCGCAGGGCTTCGCCGTCGCTGACGCGGCGGAAGCTGTCGGGCAGCGCATGCAGGTAGCGGCTGAAACCGCCGAAACGGGCGCGGTAGACATCCAGCGCTTCTTCGGGCCAACCGGTCTGTTTGTAGAAGCGGATGGCGTCGTCCGGCGCCTCGCGGCCGGTGTCGGCGGCCAGGGTGCGGCAGGTCAGGTATTCCAGCCGCGTCATCCACAGCCGGCACTGGGCCTTGCGCGTCAACCAGCCGGCCATGCCGACATGGTCGGGGTGCATGTGGGTGCAGAAGATGCGGGTGATGCGGTTGCCGTGCGCGGTGGCGGCCAGCGGGCCGTCTTCGGCGATCAGCTGGCGCCAGGCCGCCAGCACATCGGGCGTCTTGGTGCCGGTGTCGACGATGGCCCAGCCGGGGCCTTGCGCATCTTCGTCGGCAATGGCCCAGAGGTTGATGTGGTTCAGTGCAAACGGCAGCGGCATGCGCAGCCACAACACGCCAGGCGCCACCTCCACCACCTGGCCGGGCGCCGGTGGCTCACCGCTGGGGTAGACCAGCGGCACCGGCGGCTCACGGTGGCTGCTGGCGGTCTCGGGCTCGGCCGCGTCGGGGCGGCCATCGGCGGTGGGGGTGTCGCTCATCCAGCCGATTGTGCCGCCGGGGGCGCCGCACGGCTGTCGCAAAGGCTCAGCGTTGCAGCCAGCTCAGCAGCTTGCGGTAGACCGCCGGGTCGCAGAGCAGATCGAGGTGGCCGGCGCCATGCACCACCGCCGTGTGGTCAGCTGGCAGATTGAGGTCCAACGCCGCCTTGCGGTGGCGCCCGAGCGCGCTGTCCACCGTCACCAGTCCGTCGCTGACCAGCGACCCGCGCTGGCCGGGCCCGCCGGTGGTGCTGGCGATGGCCCAGGCCTGCACGCCGGCTGGCAGCGGCACCGGCGTGCGGTGGTCGGCGCTGTCGTAGCGGTTGCGGCCCGCCCAGTCGGCGTCGAGCAGGTTGCCGTGGCGCAGGTCGGTGATGCCCTGGCTGCGCAGCCGAGACAGTCGGGTGAACGGCGCCGAATAGGGGCTCAGGTCCATCACCCGGTGCAGCCAGTTGCCGGCACGCTCCAGCGCCGCGCCATGGTGCGGCGTGCCCAGGAACACCAGCGATTGCAGCCGCGCCGGCCACTGGTGGCCGGCAGCCGCGGCCTGCGCCAGCGCGCTGCGTGCCAGCAGGCCGCCCATGCTGTGGCCGACGATGTCCAGCCGGGTCAGCGGCACCGGCCAGTCGTGCAGCAGCGCCTCCAGCGCCTGCGACAGGGCCAGCCCGTTGTGGCTGATGTGCAGGCCGCTGTTGTAGAAGGCATAGACCGGCGCGGCACCCAAAGCGGGGGCCAGCGCCAGGCCGTGGTCGTGGCCGTTGCGGCGCCAGCCCAGGTCGCCCATGCACAGGCCGTGCACCAGCAGCAGCACCCGCCCCGGCGCCTGGCTGCCCAGGGCTGCGGTGTCAAGCGGCCGGCCCTGCTGGCGCAGCTGGAAGGGAATCGCCAGCGGGTTGCCGCTGCGCAGCAGGTGGTCGCCCAGCACGCCGTTGAGCGCGGCCACCAGCGCATCACGCCGCGGCGACGGCGCACTGCCGTCGGCCAGCGTCTGGTCGAACGGCGCCAGCAGCCCGTTCAGGCCGTCGCCCACCAGCCGGGCGGTGCCCTGGATGCTGCGGTAGACCAGACCTGACAGGCCGCGCGCTGCGGGCAGGTCGTCCTGCTCGGCCGGTCCGCGCAGGTCTGCGTCGAGCCAGTCGCGGCGGCGCAGCGGCGGCGCCAGGCGCTGGACCTGGCCATGCAGCGCGCCGACCAGGCCGGTGACATGCCGGGTTCCATCGGCCAGCAGGCGCAGCCCGCCGCGGGCATCGGCCACCGGGCCGGTGGCGGGCGGGGCATGTGGACGTCGGGGCATGGCGGTCTCCTGGGCGGGCCGGCGCTGCCGGTGCGGCAACCACTGGGGCCCGCCAGCCGCGATTGAGGCGCAGCGGCGTGGCGCGCGGTCTGCGGCAGGTCAACGCCCTGCCCTGCAGCGCCGGCGCATTGGAGCATGCGTGCGCTGCATCAACTGGGGAGCGCTCCCCAGCCTGCTGTCAGCCGCTCAGCGCCAGGCCTCGGCGCGTGCGGCGGCGCGGGCTGCCGGGCTGTCGCCCAGCACGGTGAGCTGGCGCGAACCGGCGAACAGCTCACGCGGCTTCAGGCCGTAGACCTGCCGGATGCTGTGGCTGAAGTGGGTGGAGTCGGGGTAGCCGGTGTCGAGCGCCACATGCACCAGGCTGGCGTCGCGGGTGACATGGTGCAGCAGGCTGCGGGCGCGCTTCCAGGTGCGCAGGCTGCGAAACGGCGTGCCCACCTCGGCCTTGAACAGGTGCAGGAAGCGCGAGAACGACAACCCCACCCGGGCCGCACAGTCTTGTGCGCTGGTGAGCCGGGCCGGGTCGTCGCGCATGCCCTGCAGCACCTGCGCGATGCGCGGGTCGACCCGGCGCGGCGCCAGCATGTGGCCGAACAGCGCCTGGTCGAAGCAGCCGGTCTGCCAGTCGACCTGTTGCCCGTGGCAACGCAGCCAGGCATGGGCTGCGCGCACCCGTTGCAGCATCGGCTGCGCGTCGGGGTGGCTGGCGGGCACCGGGCCGGCGTGCTGGCGCAGCCAGGCCGGCAGGGCGGCGGCGTCCACCGTCTCGGGCTCGATGGTGATGCTGCAGATCAGCCGCTCGTCGCAGGCCACGCGGTGCGGCACCCAGGGCGGCACCACCGCCAATTGGGCGGCCTGCCACGGTGCATCGGCAGCGCCGATGCCGGCCAAGCTGTCTTCCAGCGCGATGCGCAGCGGCGCGCCCAGCGATGCATAGACCAGCCAGCCGCCCATGGTGCGCAGGCTCACCGGGCCCAGCAGGCCGGCGTAGAACACCCGGTCGTTGTTCAGCCACATCACCCGGTTGCGCCGGTCGGACAGCGGCAGCAGCGGCGCACCCATGTCGATGCCCGCAAACCCGCCCGCAATCCCGTCGGCAGTCTCGCCCGCAATCCCGCCGACAGTCCCGCCGACAAGTGGCCGCCGCAGATCCGGCTTGGCCGGGCCGCTGGCGGCGCCCCCCTGGGGGAGATGAGGCTTGACACAAACGGCATTCAGTTTGTGCCTGCCGAAGGGCTGGGCCTCTGGCTCGGCGCGACCTGCAAGGGCGCCGAAGGCACTGCCGGGGGGGCTCATCTCATATCACCCGGCCGGCGCCGGCCCAATACGGCTCGCGCAGGATGCGCTTGAGCACCTTGCCCAGGGCGTTGCGCGGAAACTCGTCGAGGAATTCGACCGCCGCCAGCCGCTGGTGGCGCGCCAGGCGCTCATTCGCCCAGGCAACGATGACCAGCGCATCGGGCTGCGTGCCCGCCTTGGGGATCACCAGGGCCAGCACCGTCTCGCCCCACTTGTCGTGCGGGATGCCGATCACGGTGACGTCCAGCACGTCGGGGTGGCCAGCCACCACCGCCTCGATGTCGGTCGGGAAGACATTGAACCCGCCGGAGATGATCATGTCCTTCTTGCGGTCGACCAGGGTGATGTAGCCCTGCGCGTCGAGCTTGCCGACGTCGCCAGATCGGATCCAGCTGCGGCCGCGGGCGTCACGCCAGATCAGCGCGGCGGTCTGCTCGTCGCGCCGGTGGTAGCGGGCCATCATGCCGGCGCCGTAGCCGGCTATCTCGCCAATCTCTCCGGGCGGCAGCACGTTGCCGGCGTCGTCCAGGATGCAGACCTCGCAGCCGATGACCGGCCGGCCGACGCTGTCGAAGCGGTGGGCATGCTGGTGCGGCTTGAGCATGGCGCCGAAGCCTTCGGAGAAGCCGTACAGCTCGATCAGCTTGTTGCCGAAGCGGCGCAGCACCTCGCGCTTGGTGTCGCGCCGCAGCGGGCTGCCGGCGCACAGCAGGGTCTGCAGGCCGCTGGTGTCGAAGTTGTCGAATTCGGGGTGGGCCAGCACCATCAGGAACTGCGCCGGCACCATGAAGGTGTGGCTGATCTGCTCACGCTGCAGCGTGGCCAGGAATTCACGCGCATCGAAGCTTGGCAGCACCACGCAGGTGCCGCCGACGAACAGCACCGGCAGCATCACCAGCCAGGTGCCGTTGGAATACAGCGCGGTGGTGGTCAGCGCCCGGCTGTGCTCGTTGAAGCCCTGCTCGATGGCATTGAACATCGCCCAGTGGGTGCGCACCCGGTGCGACTGCACGATGCCCTTGGGCAGGCCCGTGGTGCCCGAGCTGTAGATGATGTTGAACGGCAGCGCCGCATGGCAGCTGGCCGGCGGCGGGCTGGCGGCAGCGCCCTGCAGGAAGTCGTCAAAGCCCTGCCAGCCGGGCGCGGTGCAGAACACGCTGACCAGGCCGTCGGCCCGGATCTTGGCGCACTGCGCGCGGTGCACGCCCAGGCGGTCGATGAAGTCGGCGGTGGCGAACATCAGCACCGCGTCGCTGTCGTCGATCAGCGTGGCCAGCTGCTCGCCGGTGAGCAGGCCCGACAACGGCACCACGCAGGCCCCGGCGCGCACCACGCCGAACATGATCTCCAGGATCTCGACCGAGTTGCCCATCAGCACCGCCACCTGGCAGCCCGGGCCGATGCCGCGCGCGTTCAGCGCATTTGCCACCCGGTTGATGTTGGCGTTGAAGTCGCCCCAGTTGCGGCGCACTGCGCCGCACACCACCGCCTCCTTGTCGGGCTGGCTGCGGGCGTGTACCTCGAACACGTCGGGAATCAGCACACTGGTGTCGTCGAGGGTGTCCATGCGGCGGGCCATGCGGCAGATGTCCAGGGCATTCCAGCCTAGCAGGCCGCGCGCGCCGCGCCAGCCGGGAAAGCCTGCAGCCAGCGCGGGCGGCGGGTGTCACCTGCAGGTCAGTGCCGGCCAGCGGTCTGCGGTAGTTTGGGTGCATGACCACCCTGGCCTACGACCCTGCCGACCCCGCCGTGCGGCGCAACCCCTTCCCGCTGTATGCGCGGCTGCAGGACGACGACCCGGTGCACTGGAGCCCGGCGCTGAAGGCCTGGGTGCTGACGCGCTACGACGACGTGCGCCAGATGCTGCTGACCGACGCGATGTCGCCCGACCGGCTGCGCCCGTTCTACGCCCAGTTGCAGGGCGAGCGCCGCGACATGCTGGCCGAGGTGATGCGTTACATGTCGTTGTGGATGGTGTTCCGCGACCCGCCCGAGCACACCCGGCTGCGCCGCCTGGTGGGCACCGTGTTCAACCTGAAGGCGCTGGAAGCGCTGGACGGCCCGGTGACCCGGGTGGTCGACCATCTGCTGGACCAGTTGCCCACCGGCGTGCCGGTCGATTGGGCCCAGCAGGTGGCGGCGCCGCTGCCGGCCTACGTGATCATGGACATGCTGGCCATTCCGTACAGCGCCTTCCCCGAGCTGAAGGAGGCGTCCGACGAGTTGCGCGCCTTCATCGGCGGTGCCCGGGCCGATGGCGACCGCCATGCCACGGCACGGCGTGGGGCCGAGCGGCTGGGGCGCTTCTTCCGCAGCCTGATCGC